>CADAEJ010000038.1 GCA_902786965.1 uncultured Ruminococcus sp.
GGTCAAACTCCTCCTTGACCTTTTGAATGACCTCATAGCGTGTTGCCCAGTATTTCTCGGTAGGCAGCCACGCGCGCATGAGCAGCACTATCGAGCTGTCAGCGTGCGCCTCCATAACGCACATCGGCTCGTCAGGGTCGCTGATTATATCGGGGTGAGCGTTCAGGATACCGAGAATGATAGCCATAGCCTTTTTGTGATCGTCCTCGTAGGCGATGTTGAACCGCAGCTCGAGCCTGCGCTTTTGCATCGCCGTAAAGTTGGTAACTATCGACTCGGTGACCATTTTGTTCGGTATGCTGACTCTCTTGTTCTCCATCGTAAGTATGGTAGTCTGCAAAATAGAGATCGAGTCAACAAAGCCTTCAACGTTGGAAATGCTGATGTAGTCGCCGATCTTGAATGTCTTTGTAAGAAGAATGATAAATCCGCCGGCAACGTTGGAAAGGCTGTTTTGCAGCGCAAGACCGATAGCAAGACCGGCTGCACCTATCGCCGCGATTATCGAGCTTGTCGATACCTGAAGCGCCGAAAGCACCATAACAAGTATAAGTATCATCATGCCAACGTGAACTACCGACGTTGTGAACTTGTGCAGCGTCTTGTCCACGCGCTTGACGCTGAGCCCCTTGTGCATTATTTTCAGCACTATCTTCATAGCTATCATGCCGCCGATGTAGATTATCAGCGCCGCAATAATGTGCGGAAGATAGTCAACGAATCTGTTCCAGAATCTTTCCATTATATCACTTCCGAATCTGTTCAGTTTTTTTCTTTTTCAGCATTATACCATAATTATTTCAACATTTCAATAGCTGTCGGACTTACAGCTGAAACAATTAGAATTGGGTACAAAAAATATTGTATGTTTATTAACAAATTTGTGTAAAAAAAAGCCCCAAAACACTTGTAATCTTTTTGGAATTGGTGTATAATTATTTTGATTGGTGTATCAATATTAATGTGTTAAAGGAGAAACGTCATGTATTACAATACGGCGCAATTGCTGTCCAGCAAGCTCAGCGGTAAGGACTACACGGCGACGGATATCGCCTCGGTCGTTATCACAGGTATGAGCGTGGTTTTCATCGGACTTATACTTCTAGTCCTGTTCGTATCTATCTACGGTGGGATATTCAATAAAAGGAATCAGAAGAAAAAAGCGGCAGAGGAGGCGGCAAAAAAAGCTGCCGAGGCTGAAAAGGCAAAGCAGGCAGAGAATAAGCCTGCGCCCGCCGTATCCAAAGCGCCCGTCATTGAGGACGGCATAGAGGAGGAGATAGTTGCGGTGATCGCTGCGGCGGTAGCAGCTATGGGTGCAAAAAGCGGCAAAAAACTTGTGGTGAAGAGCGTGAAGCGCAGCGTTTCACAGCGCGATCCTTGGGCTGCCGCGGGACTTGTTGACAACACAAGACCGTTCTGATAAGAGCAAATGAATGAAAGGACAGTTTTGATATGATAGAACAATTCTTGAGTACGATCGCTGACCTCGCAAGAGATTCGGGTGTTGCGGGTTTCTTCGTTGAAGGCGGCTGGAAGAATATCGTAATGATACTTATATCGTTTTTGTTTATGTACCTTGCAATCGCAAAGGGATTTGAGCCGCTGCTTCTGCTGCCTATCTCCTTTGGTATGCTGCTTACGAACCTGCCGGGTGCAGAGATGTACCACTCGGAGTTCTGGGTATACCAGACAGTCGGCGATAACGACCACTACATAGACTACGGAAACATATTGCAGCACGGGGGACTATTGGATATTTTGTATATGGGCGTAAAGCTGCAGATATATCCGCCGCTTATATTCCTCGGCATCGGTGCTATGACCGACTTCGGACCGCTTATCGCAAACCCAAAGAGCTTCCTGCTCGGTGCTGCCGCGCAGGGCGGTATCTTCTTTACATTCCTCGGCGCAGCCGTTCTGGGCATGAGCGCTGCGGAGTGCGGCTCTATCGCTATCATCGGCGGTGCGGACGGTCCTACATCTATCTACGTTTCATCTAAACTGCTTTCAAACTCCGACTCGATCGGTGTCGGTACCATAGCGCTCGCCGCGTATACCTATATGGCGCTGGTACCTATTATACAGCCGCCTATCATGCGCGCGCTGACCACAAAGAAAGAACGTTCTATCGTTATGGGTCAGCTTCGTCCCGTATCAAAGGTCGAAAAGCTGATATTCCCGATACTCGTTACAGTCGTTATCGCGCTGATGATCCCCTCGGCAGCACCACTGGTAGGTATGCTTATGATGGGTAATCTGCTCAAGGAAAGCGGCGTGTGCGACAGAATTGCAAAGACAGCACAGAACGAGCTTATGAACATAATAACCATCTTCCTCGGTGTTACCGTTGGTGCGACCACGACAGCAAAGACTATTATGACACTTTCCTTTGCAAAGGTCATCATTCTCGGTGTTATCGCGTTCTCTATCGGTACAGCCTGCGGTATACTGCTTGGCAAGCTGATGTGCGTTCTCACACACGGCAAGGTAAATCCGCTTATCGGTTCTGCGGGAGTTTCCGCCGTACCTATGGCTGCGAGAGTTTCGCAGAAGGTCGGACAGGAAGAGGTACCGACAAACTACCTGCTTATGCACGCTATGGGACCAAACGTCGCAGGCGTTATCGGATCGGCAGTTGCAGCGGGCGTACTGCTGAGCATCGTTGCACATTGATAATCGACAATATCGCACTCATCACGGGTGCGATATTTTTACAGAGGTTTACTTATGGAGTATAAATTCTTCGCGGTGATTTCCAGAATGAAATATATCAGCCGCTGGGCGCTTATGCGCAATACCATAAAAGAGGATATAAGCCAGCATTCACTCGATGTTGCCTTTATCGCTCACGCACTTGCGCTGATAAGGAACAAGCGCTTCGGCGGAAACGTTTCCCCTGAAAGATGTGCGCTGCTGGCAATGTTTCACGACACTACCGAGATAATCACGGGCGATCTGCCCACACCGATAAAGTATTATAACAAGCAGATAAAGGGCGCTTATGATGAGATAGAGGAAAAGGCGAAAAACCAGCTTTTAAGTTATCTCCCCGACGATCTTAAAGACGACTATGCACCGCTTTTCTGCAAGACCGATGACGAGGCAGAGCTTTGGCAGCTCGTCAAAGCCGCAGATAAGCTCTCTGCGCTGATAAAGTGCCTCGAAGAGCGCAAAATGGGCAATACCGATTTTGCGTCCGCGGAAAAGTCTACCAGAGCAGCTATCGAAAAAATGGGCTTGCCCGAGGCAGATGTGTTTTTAAAAGAGTTCATACCTGCCTACGAGCTTACACTTGACGAGCAGGCATAGGTACAACGGAGGCTTTGGATGAATAGCGATATACTTGTTTCAGCGTCGCTGCTGGGCTGCGACCTTTCAAATCTTGAAAATGAAATAAAAAGAGCGCAGGACGCAGGTACCGACTGGCTGCATTTTGACGTTATGGACGGTATCTTCGTGCCCAATATCTCATTCGGTCAGCCGATACTGAACGCCGTAAAAAAGCGCTCGGGCGTGCCGATAGATACTCACCTTATGATAAAGGAACCCATACGCTATGTTGAGGAGTTCGCAAAGGCAGGCTCGCATATGATAACCTTTCATATCGAGGCTACACACGAGCCGCTTATGGTCATCGACAGGATACATTCCTGCGGCGCAAAAGCCGGTATCTCAGTAAAGCCGGGTACACCTGTGGGTATGATAAAGGAGCTTGTGCCGTATGTCGATATGGTGCTGATAATGACTGTTGAACCCGGCTTCGGCGGACAGGGATTCATCCACGAAACGCTCAAAAAGGTGAGTATGGTCAAGGCGCTTGCTGACGGCGTGGGCAAAAAAATACATATCGAGGTGGACGGCGGCATAAACAACAAGACCGCCGCAGAGTGCCGCAATGCAGGTGCAGATGTACTTGTATCGGGCTCCTACCTTTTCGGCGCGCAGGATATGTCAAAGGCTGTTGCAAGCATCAAGGGTCTTTGAGCTTACGGATAGCTTCAATGGGAGTGCGGGAAATAAGTTCCCCGTACTCCCTTGCTTTTTGTATGCCCACCCTGTCAAAGCAGCCGCCGAGCATCGCCTTATACATAAGCAGCAAGCTCTGCGGGCAGGATACCTCGATACAAAGCGCGTACCCGCTGCCAAGCCTGTAAAGCTCGCTGCTGACGACCTTTTCAAGCACCGCGGAGGGAAAGCAGGTGCAAAAATCGCAAAGCTCACCGACGCTTTTAAATGTGTACACCGCAGATGTGCGCACTTCGTTTTCCTTGCAGCAGCCTATCTGTGCAACGATACCGTCAAACACCTCGCTGACGCTGCATTCAAGTTCGCTGTCATCAAGCTCTATCAGCCCAAGCCCCGCGAGAAATGCCGCGATACCCGTTACCAGCACTTTCAGTTCGTCCGAAACGCTCTCGCCGCCCTGCTCGATGCCGAGCCTTTTCATATCGGCACTGCTCATATAAATCCTCGCGCAGCTGCGATCAGTAATGCTTATCTTCAAAACAAAGACCCCTTGCAAGTATGATGCTTTATCATTATACTCACAAGGGGATATTTTGGTTATTATGTCATGTCCGCAAGCTCCGCCCACTCGTCCATTTTCGCTTCAAGTGCCGTTCTTTGCTCGTCAAGCTGCGAGCATTTTTCGTTTATCAGCGCATAGTCCGCCGCGATCACGGGATCTGCGATCTCGCCCTCAAGCTGCGCGATAAGCTGCTCGGCTGCCTCGATCTCTCTTTCAAGCTGACGTATCCTTTCGCGCCGCTTTGCATCTGCCGCGCGCTGCTGCTTGCTTTTGTGGCTCTGCTGCCTGCCAAGCTCGTAAGCTGCCTTTTCCTCAGCCTGCCTGCGCTCATTTTCTGCAGCCTGCCAAGCCTGCTGCTGCGCACTCACAGCCTCGTAATAATCGTCAAAGTTGCCCTCAAAGGAGTTCACCTCGTCGGGCTTTATCTCAATTATCCTGCTCGCGACCTTGTTCAGCAGGTATCTGTCGTGCGATACGATGATCATCGTGCCGTCAAACTCCGAAAGCGCGTTTTCAAGCACTTCCTTTGTTGTCATATCAAGGTGGTTCGTCGGCTCGTCAAGTATCAGCACGTTGCCGCGGTTGAGCGCCATTATTGCAAAATACAGCTTCGCACGTTCGCCGCCCGATATCACCGAAACGGGCTTGAAAACGTCCTCGCCCTTTATCAGCACCGAAGCAAGTACGCTGCGCGCATCGCCGTCCGAAAGGCGCGGATTTTTGCGCTGTATCTCGCCAATGACGGTGTTGTGCCGATCAAGCGCAGTATGCTCCTGGTCAAAGTATGATATCTTTACATTGTTGCCCCACATGATGTTGCCGCTGTCGTGAGGGATAAGCCCCTGTATCAGCTTCAGCACCGAGGATTTGCCTATGCCGTTTGCCCCGATTATCCCGACGTGTTCGCCGCGCCGAACGTGCATATCAAGGCTTTTTATAAGCGTGCGCTTCTTGTCGCCCTCGCCCACGCAAAGCGGGCAGTTTACCACCCTTACGATGTCCTTTGTCGGCTCGATGTCGTATTCAAGGCGTATCTTCGGCGGCTGGGTATACATAAGCGGCTTGTCCACGCGCTCTATCCTGTCAAGCATATGCTGACGCGATTTCGCCATTTTTGCGGTCGATGCACGCACCTTATTGCGCGCGATGTAGTCCTCAAGCTTGGCGATCTGCTTCTGCTGCGCCTCAAACTCTTTGAGCTGGCGCTCGTCACGCATCTTCTTCTGTACAAGATAGGCGTTGTAATCGCCCTTGTAGCTGTATATCCTGCCTTGCTGTATCTCGCATATGCGCGTGCAGACCTTGTTGATGAAGTATCTGTCGTGCGAAACTATCAAAAGCGCGCCCTTGTAGCTTTTAAGATGCTCCTCCAGCCACATCAGTGTCTGAAAATCAAGGTGGTTCGTCGGCTCGTCAAGTATCAGCAGATCAGGCTGCTGAAGCAGCAGCTTTGCAAGCGCCAGCCGCGTCTTTTCACCGCCCGAGAGAGTCGCCACCACCTGCGACGTATCTGCGTCCGCAAAGCCCATACCGTTGAGTACCTGCTTTATGCGCACGTCCATTCGGTAGCCGTCGCGCGACTCAAAAAACGCACCGAGGTGCGAATACTCCTCACTGATGCTTTCAAGCTCGTCCCCCTGCGCGCTCTCCATAAGCGCCGAAAGCTCCTTCATTCGCTCCTTGACCTTGATAAGCTCCGAGAAAGCGTCCTTCATCTCCTGCATTATCGTGCGTGATGAATCAAGACCGCTGCTCTGGCGCAGGTAGCCGATGCTCGCTTTTGAGCTGATGCTTACGCTGCCAAGACCGTCAGGTGTCCTGTCAAAGCCCTCGCTGCCCGTGATAATGTTAAGAAGCGTGGTCTTTCCGCAGCCGTTGGAGCCGATAAGCCCGACTGCCTCGCGATCCTCTATCGTCAGCGATATGTCGTTGAGCAAAAGCTCGCCGTTGAAATATTTATAAATGTTCTCTATGTTTAAAACCATATCAAGTTCCCCAAAATGTGTTTTGTAAGTCAGATGCCGAAAGCAGCCTGCCGCAAGAATATTATAGCGCAAATCAGATTTGTTTTCAATAGAGCATATGTTAATTTGGAAAACTGATTTTTCTATGGGAAAACTTACTATAATGAATGTGAAATTTGTGTTAACATTTGTGCAAGTATACAAAATACGGGCTGAAATTGTAAATTCTGTTCAACAACGGTTGAACTTTTGCTAATATTTTGTTAAAATAATACCAAAGAGAGATAATTTGATACACGCGGAAAGGAGTTGAACCGCGGCGTGAAAATATTTGGCAACAAAAATGCGCAGGAAAAGCCCGACCGTAACCTCTACGGCTGCTGTGATGGAATGGTCATCGACCTCAAGGACAGCGATGACGATATCGTTTCATCAGGCATACTCGGCGACGGCTATGCGGTCTATCCCCGCTATGAGAATATCAAAAGTCCGACGGGCGGATTTGTGGTCGAGATATCAAGCCCCGTCAAGGGCAGGGTAGTGGATATAACGCACAAGCCCGAGGTCATGATACTGAAAAACGCAGACGGCTTGAAGGTGCTTGTCAGCTTTGTTTCATTCTCGGGCAGCCAGGTCTATGCCACAGTGCGCTGCGGCGATGACGTTGCCCCGGGCGATCACATTGCTGATCTGAAGCTTGCAGATAACAATGACAAGGCGGTTTTCGTAATAGTTGAAAACAGCGACTCGCTTGAAAAGCTTGAGGTATTCAAGGGCAAGACTGCGCCCGGCAAGCCCGCGGCAGAGTATAAGCTGTAAGCTGAAAAAGGATAATACTGTAAATACCCTCAGGTCTGTATGGCCGGGGGTATTTTTGACTTTTCCAAGGCGGTGATGCTCGGCACGGCGCGTGAAAATAAATTGTGAAATTTATCAAAAAAAGTTTGTAAAACTATGTACATTTGCGAAGAATTGTGCTATAATCTTCGTGAGTATATGTTCGCGCAGGCGGCAATACTTATTTTACCGGAGAGGACGGGATGATAGGGTTGGAGCAGAAGCTTTCTTTGTACGGATTCAACAATCTTACGAAAACTCTTAGCTTTAATATCTATGATGTATGTTATGCAAAAACTGAAAGAGAACAAAAGGGCTATATAGCCTATATCGACGAGCAGTATAATTCCGAGCGTCTTACCAAGATACTTTGTGACGTTACGGAAATGATAGGAGCCAGAGTGCTCAATATATCCAAGCAGGACTATGAACCGCAGGGTGCATCGGTCAACGTTCTTATTGCCGAAAAGGCGCTGGACGAGGACTCGATCGACCCATCGTGCAATCAGGGCGTGCTGCCCGATGTCAAGCCAAGGACTGTTGCAGCACATCTTGACAAGAGCCACGTTACCGTTCATACCTTTCCCGAATATCACCCCGATAACGCTATCTCTACATTCAGAGTGGATATCGACGTTTCCACCTGCGGAATGATCTCGCCGCTGAATGCGCTGAACTACCTTATCGGAAGCTTTGATTCCGACATCATAACCATCGACTACCGCGTAAGAGGCTTTACAAGGGACGTGCTTGGCAAAAAGTTCTTTATCGACCACAAGATCACCTCGATACAGGACTATATCGACAACGATACCCTCACAAGATATGATGCGATAGACGTGAATATGTACCAGTCAAATATCTTCCATACCAAGCTGCTTATCAAGGATATCGAGCTGCAGAACTATCTTTTCAAGACAGATGCGCTCGAGCTTTCGCCGAAGCAGAGGCTTGACATCACCGATGCTCTGCGCCGCGAGATGATAGAGATATACAGCGGAATGAATATTTATTGAGCAAGAGGAATGTTGAATTGAAACTGAAGCAAGAAAATGCGCCCGTCTACGAGGCGCTTACAAAGCATATGAAAAACCGGGTCGTCAGGCTCGATGTACCCGGTCACAAGGGCGGCAGGATGAATAAGCCGCTGAGAGATTTCCTGGGCGAGCAGTGTCTGCGGTGCGATGTAAATTCAATGAAAAATCTCGATAACCTCTGTCACCCCACAGGCGTAATAAAGGACGCCGAGGAGCTTGCGGCAGAGGCTTTCGGCGCACAGCACGCATTTTTCATCGTCAACGGTACAACCGCCGCTGTGCAGACTATGGTGTTCACTGCCTGCAAAGCGGGCGAAAAGATAATAATGCCGCGCAACGTCCACCGCAGCGCTATCAACGCACTTGTGGTGTGCGGAGCTGTGCCCGTTTATGTAAACCCGGGGACTGACAAAAGGCTTGGCATACCCCTTGGTATGTCGGTGCAGGACGTTAAAAAGGCAATAGAGGAAAACCCCGATGCAAAAGCTGTGCTAGTAAACAACCCTACCTACTACGGCATCTGCTCGGACTTGAAGAGTATCGTTGAGATCGCTCACGCACACGGAATGCTCGTGCTTGCTGACGAGGCTCACGGAACTCATTTTTATTTTGGTGAGAATATGCCCGTCAATGCGATGGCAGCGGGCGCGGATATGGCAGCGGTCTCGATACACAAAACGGGCGGCAGCCTTACGCAGTCGTCACTTCTGCTTTGCGGCAAAAACGTGTCGGAGGGCTATGTGCGGCAGATAATCAACCTTACGCAGACTACAAGCGGCTCGTATCTGCTTATGGTGTCGCTTGATATGGCGAGAAGAAACCTTGCGCTCAACGGCAGGGAGATGTTCGCCAAGGCGTGTGAGTACGTCAGGTACGCAAGCGGCGAGATAAACAAGATAGGCGGCTATTATGCCTTCGGGCAGGATCTTGTCAACGGAAATGACATCTTCGCTTTTGACGATACCAAGCTTTCGGTGCATACAAGGGCTGTCGGTCTTGCAGGTGTCGAGGTCTACGACATTTTGCGTGACGAGTACGATATACAGATAGAGTTCGGCGACATAGGAAATATCCTTGCGATAGTTTCCGCAGGCGACAGAGAGCTCGAGATAGAGCGCTTTATTTCCGCGCTCAGCGAGATAAAAAGGCTCTACCATAAAGACCCCGCAGGGCTTTTCGACCACGAGTATATAAACCCTATCGTCAGGGTGACACCGCAGAAAGCCTTTTACAGCGAGAAAAAAGCAGTCCCTGTCAAGGAAAGCTGCGGCAAGGTGTGCGCAGAGTTCGTAATGTGCTACCCGCCGGGGATACCGATACTTGCCCCGGGCGAAATGATAACAACGGACATAATCAACTATATAAATTACTGCAAACAAAAGGGCTGCCTGATGACAGGTACGGAGGATCTGGAGATAAACTATATAAACGTCATTGACGAGTAGAACAAAGAGCAGCTTTGGGAGATAAAACAATGGATTATGATCTGTTTGAGCAGGAAGATGAGCTGAAAAAGGATAAAGAAACAGCAAAAACAGGCTGTCTGATAGGTGTATTGATACTTTTGTGCATCGCAGTTGTCTTCTGTTTGAGTATAAGGTTTCTTCTGGATATGGGAGACGGAAAAGAGGAAAAATTCAAAAGCGGTTTTACGACAGAGCTTGGTGACGATTTTGAAGTATATTTTGTGGAGGAAACTACGTTTCTGAAAGTTGATGATTTCTATGAGCTTAGACAAAAGGGCGACGATCAATATATTATACAAACGACCAGACCTGTAACAAATGATGACCTGACGGTGATAGAGGACAGTGATTCGTTAAGGGCGTATCGTGTATGCGGAACGATCATTTATTCGCAGGAAGGTGATGATTTCAAGGATCTGAGGCATCTTACAGATGCAGACGGCAGATTTGTTGGATATGTCAGGAAGAATCTGCTTTCAAGCTATGGGTTTATGAGTAACTATTTTCACGACTATGTGGCTTTATACCCCGAGGAACGAGAATTGATAATTAATGCGATTGAAAAGAAGATTAAAGGCGTTTTGGAAAGATACGGCTATAATTATGATGCTGATGAGCTGAAGAAAATGAGGGACGAGATTTGGAGATATAAACCAATTGACGATTCTTACGCAGCCAAATAACTATCTGACAAAATATGAAAGGAGAACCTATTTTGGACTTATGGTTTACCGAAAAGCACACCGATGATGTGAATTTCACGATAAAAGTTAAAAAGCAGCTGTACAGCGGCAAAAGCTACTACCAGCAGATAGACGTTTTTGATACCTACGAGTTCGGCAGAGTGCTGGTGCTGGACGGCTTTATTATGCTCACCGAAAAGGACGAGTACATCTATCACGAGATGGTGACCGCCGTGCCGATGGCGGTCAATCCCGATATAAAGAACGTTTTCGTTATCGGCGCAGGTGACGGCGGAACAGTCCGCGAGCTTACCCGCTACAAGACTATCGAAAAGATAGATATGGTCGAGATAGACGAGCAGGTAGTCAAGGTCTGCAAGGAGTTTTTGCCGCAGACCGCCTGCAAATTTGACGATGAAAGAGTCAGCCTTTTCTTTGAGGACGGGCTTAAATTCGTTCGCCGCAAGGAAAATGAATATGACCTTATAATCGTTGATTCGACCGATCCGTTCGGTCCCGGCGAGGGCTTGTTCACAAAGGAGTTTTACGGCAACTGCTCAAAGGCGCTGACCGATAAGGGCATACTTATCAACCAGCACGAAAGCACCTATTACGATTCGTATGTTGATATGGTCAAGCGCACCCACAAGCGCATCAGCAGCGCTTTTCCCGTGTCAATGGTCTATCAGGCGCATATACCGACATACCCTTCGGGGCATTGGCTTTTCGGCTTTGCATCGAAAAATCTCCACCCCGTATATGACCTCAAGGCGCAGGAGTGGGAGAATTTCGGCATAGCCACAAAATACTACAACACCGAGCTTCACAAGGGCTGTTTTGCGCTGCCAAACTATGTAAAGGAGATACTTGCCGATGAATAAGAACGTGTTTACCTTTATCGGCTGCGACTGCGAATACGATGAAGCGAAGATAGTGCTTTTCGGCGCGCCGTTTGACTCAACTACATCCTTCCGCCCGGGCACACGCTTTGCGTCAAGCGCGATACGAAACGAGAGCTTCGGTATTGAGACCTTTTCGCCATATCAGGACAAAGACCTGCTCGACTATAAGGTCTTTGACAGCGGCGATCTTGAGCTGCCATTCGGCAGTCCCGAGAGGGCGCTTTCGGACATAGAGGACACAGCAAGTCAGATACTTGACGACGGAAAGATACCGTTTATGATCGGCGGCGAGCATCTTGTCACGCTGGGCGAGTTCAGAGCCGTTGCGAAAAAGTACCCGGATGTGCATATCATACACTTTGATGCGCACTGCGACCTGCGTGATGATTACCTCGGCGTAAAGCTCTCACACGCCTGCGTGCTGCGCAGATGCCACGATATAGTCGGTGACGGACGCATCTTCCAGTTCGGTATCAGAAGCGGCGACAGGGACGAGTTTGAGTTCGCAAAAACGCACACATATCTGCACCGCTTTGACCTTGAAACGCTTGAAGAAACGGTGGAAAAGCTTGGTGGCAAGCCTGTTTATTTCACCCTTGACCTTGACGTGCTCGACCCGTCCGAGTTCCCCGGAACAGGTACGCCCGAGGCGGGCGGCGTGAGCTTCAAGGAGCTTCACAAGGCGGTAATGACGCTTTCAAAGCTCAACATCGTCGGGCTTGATATGAACGAGCTTTCGCCCGTTTACGACCCGTCGGGACGTTCAACCGCGCTTGCGTGCAAGCTGCTGCGTGAGATACTGCTTGCTGTCTTGTAAGGAGAAAAACGCAAATTGCTTCTGACGAGCTTTGTCGGTGAGATACTGAAAAATATAAATAATATCAAACTAATAATAGATAACGGAGGTTGATCTTAATGGGAACCGTGTTACTATTTCTGATAGTATCTATTATCATAGCATTGATATGCTTTATTGGCTCTGTAGTTTATATCACTTTGTCAAAATGGCGAATGGCTTCGTTGCTTTCTATAATCGCATCTGCTTTTTTGGTTAATTATTCGACAGAGCATCACGGACTAATACCTGTTTTGTTAATTTACCCTATGCTGATCTGTACTATCACTGTAATAGTCGAATTGAAAAAGAAAAAAACCACAGCCGAACAGGCTGAAATGAGCAATAGCGAAAGCGAAAGAGTTGGGGGAGAATGAACAACATTGTTACGATGTTCGGTGATAGCCTGAACGTACATTGGTCGGGATGGGATACATTCTATTTGATCCTTATTTTTGCGCCGATCGTTTTTGCTCCGATCATTATTGCAGTGTTTGTTATTATGTCAAAGAAAAAGACTGAGACAACAAAGACACCCACTGACATAAATAATGAAAATGACGAAAACAGCGAGGCTGCTAACGACGACACAAACGAAAACAGATAGCTTCTTACATCTTACCTCTTATTTCTGAATAGCTGAAAGGGTAAGATGATAAAAATAAAAATCACAACAAACTAATAATAGGCGCTGGCGGAGTTGCAGGTGTTGTTATACACAAGTGCTGCCAGAACAGCGAGGTTTTTGAGGAGATATGTATTGCAAGCCGCACCAAATCAAAGTGCGACAAGTTCAAAGCAGAGCTTGAGGGCAAGACCAAGACCAAAATAACGACCGCGCAGGTGAATGCAGATAACGTAAGCGAGCTGGTCTCGCTGATGAAAGATTTCAAGCCCGACATCTGCATAAATGTCGCGCTGCCGTATCAGGATCTGCACATAATGGACGCTTGCCTTGAGTGCAAGGTGGACTATGTTGACACGGCAAACTACGAGCCTGAGGATACCGCAAAGTTTGAGTATTCGTGGCAGTGGGCTTACAGAGAGCGCTTTGAAAAAGCAGGCATCACCGCGCTGCTCGGTTCGGGCTTTGACCCGGGTGTTACGGGCGTTTTCTGTGCGTATGCACAAAAGCACTACTTTGACGAGATAAACTACATCGACATTCTCGACTGCAACGGCGGCGACCACGGCTACCCGTTCGCGACTAATTTCAACCCCGAGATAAACATTCGTGAGGTCTCCGCCAAAGGCTCGTACATCCAGGACGGCAAGTGGGTCGAGACCGAGCCTATGGAGATAAAGAGAGTTTACAACTTTGACGAGGTCGGCGAAAAGGATATGTACCTGCTTCACCATGAGGAGCTTGAATCACTCGCGCTCAACATCAAGGGCATCAAGCGCATCAGGTTCTTCATGACCTTCGGACAGAGCTACCTTACACACCTCAAATGCCTTGAAAACGTGGGTATGACCTCTATCGAGCCGATAGACTTTGAAGGCAAGAAGATAGTTCCCCTTCAGTTCTTGAAGGCTGTACTGCCCGATCCTGCAAGCCTTGGTCCGAGAACAAAGGGCAAGACCAACATCGGCTGCATCTGTCAGGGCAAAAAGGACGGCAAGGACGTTAAGTATTATGTTTACAACGTATGCGACCACCAGCAGTGCTACAAGGAGGTCGGCTCGCAGGCTATCAGCTACACAACAGGCGTTCCTGCGATGATAGGCGCTATGATGGTAATGACGGGCAAGTGGAAAAAGCCCGGCGTTTACAACATCGAGGAGTTTGATCCCGATCCGTTTATGGAGGCTCTTAACAAGTGGGGCTTGCCGTGGAAAGAGAACTTTGACCCTGTACTCGTAGACTGACAGGTGAGAAATGGCAAAGATTAGACGTAAACATGGCAGACGCAGACTGCTGATAATGCTTGTTGTGGTGCTGCTATTTGCTTGGTATATCGCTGTCGGCGTTATAATGTCGTATATGAAAATATCAATGCTGCCCAAGATTTTTGCACTGACTCTGCCGTCATTCTTTCTGGGCGTGGCAGTGACTCTGTTGGTGCTTGATATTCGATACGGTACGCATCTTAAAAGGCGTAAAAAAGAAAGAGAAAGCGGTGACATAAATGCTGGTGATGATTGACGATGTACAGTTTGAAAGCACAGAGAGGTTTTATGGCTATATCAGCAAGGCTCTGGGTTGTGAAGAGGATGAGATAAAGACCGTGTCAAAGCTCTTTGATGTGCTTTGTGATTTTGAGGACGAAATAGAGGTCACATTCTACGATACTGATGAGATCAAGGACGAGATGAAACCTTTTGCTGAGGAAGTGCTTGCGGCATTTATGAATGCCCAAAACACCAACGAAAAGCTTTCCGTACTATTTGAAAAAACAACGCTGTAAGGTGAAAAGATGTTCGATATAAACAAAGTAAAAACGCCCTGCTACGTTATCAGCGAGCAGGCGCTTGCGAAAAATCTCGGTATTCTCGGCGCTGTGATGAAGCACACAGGCTGCAAGATACTGCTTGCACAGAAGGCGTTTTCAAATTACTGTACCTACCCGCAGCTTTCAAAGGTGCTTTGCGGCACAACTGCAAGCGGGCTTTACGAGGCGCGCCTTGGTGCAGAAGAGTTCGGCGGCGAGGTACACGTTTACAGCCCTGCCTATACCGATGATGATATGCGCGAGCTTGTAAAGATAGCCGACCACATCGTGTTCAACAGCTTTTCACAGTGGAAAAAACACCGCGATACCGTCAAAAGCTGCGGCAGAAAAATATCCTGCGGACTGCGCTGCAATCCCGAATATTCGGAGATAGAAACGGATATCTACAACCCCTGCTTTACAAATTCGCGCCTTGGCATAACGCTTGATAACTTTGACGAAAGTGAGCTTGACGGCATTGACGGTCTGCACTTTCACACAATGTGTGAGCAGGGCGCAGATGTTTTAGAGCGCACGATACCGCATATCGAGGAGAAATTCGGCAAATACCTTGCGCAAATGAAATGGCTCAATCTCGGCGGAGGACACCATATAACCAAAGACGGATACGACCTTGAAAAGCTCGAAAAATGCGTGAAATATTTGCAGGATAAGTACGGCGTACAGGTCTATCTCGAGCCCGGCGAGGCTGTTGCGCTCAATGCGGGCTGGCTGGTAACGAGCGTGCTTGATACACTCAAAAACGGTATGGATATCGCAATAGTCGATACCTCGGCTGCCTGCCATATGCCCGATGTGCTTGAAATGCCCTACCGACCGTTCATCATCGGCTCGGGCGAAGCAGGCGAAAAGGCTTATACCTATCGCCTTGGCGGACCGACCTGCCTTGCTGGCGACATCATCGGAGATTACTCGTTCGATACGCCGCTGAAAGAGGGCGACAGGCTTGTGTTCACCGATATGGCTATATACACGACTGTAAAGAACAACACATTCAACGGTATGCCGCTTCCGAGCATTTATGTTGAAAAGACTGACGGAAGCCTTGTGCTTGTGCGTGAGTTTGGGTATAACGATTTTAAACAAAGACTGTAAAACAAAAATTCCTTTCTGCACACTGCGGAGAGGAATTTTTTATAAATCTTTATTATTTGGGAGGATTCAGCTATGAAAGCACTTATCATCAACTGCTCACCCGTCAGGGACGGGGCGACCGCAGAGATCGCCGGCATTATCTGTGCCGAGCTGTCACGAAAATATGAAACAAAGCAGGTCTGCATCGACGATTATGATATCGCCTTTTGCAAGGGCTGCCGCAGCTGCCATAGTACAGCAAGGTGCGTTATGACCGACGGCGCACAGCAGCTTATGGCTGAATTTGAAGCCGCAGATGTTATCGTCTGTGTTTCGCCTTCATACTGGGCGGACGTGCCGGGGCAGTTCAAGGCATTTATCGACCGCTGCACCCCTTACAGCAACACCCACGAGCCGCACGCAAGCCTTTCAAAAGGGAAAAAGGGCTATGCCGTTGTGCTTCGTACAGGCGCGAATATGAAAGAGTGCGAGCGCCTTGTACAGACCATCGAGCATTTTTACGGACACCTTGAGATACAGTGCTGCGGACATCTCGGGCTTTGCAGCATCGAAAACAGGCAAGCGGTCATTGCGCGAGCTGACGAGCTGAAGAATTTCTGCGAGGGGATATAAAAAACTGTGCCGCCGTAACAGCAGCACAGTATTTAGTCGCATATTTATTGCAGGCAGTACTTTTTTACCTCTTTCATCACGCTGTTATCGTTGTTTGAGCCTGTGATGAAATTGGCTGCCTTTTTGACCGATTTGTGTGCGTTTGACATCGCAAAGCTGTAATATGCGCAGTCAAGCATATCCACATCGTTGAGGTAGTCGCCAAAAGCCATTACCTCGTTGTAGCCGACTCCGAAGCGGTTGCATATCTTTGAAAGCGCTGCGCCCTTGGACACGCCCGCGTTCATAATGTCCACCCACTTGCTGCCCGAAAGCGCCGCGGTGCAGCTGCCTGCGAATTCGTCGCTCAAAGCCTCGTACTGCGCGCTGGTATAGCCGTTTTGGTTGAACACCGCTACCTTGAATATCTCGTCGTCGCAGTCGCGCAGGTCGTCAAGGTGCATCTGGCTGACGTAGTAGGTCGCTATCTCCTTGTCCTGCTCGTCGTTCTTTGAATTGTGCCAAGCGCCCTTTTTGCCGCAGAGGATAAGCGTGTATCCCTTTGCCTCGCAGAAGTTTATTATATCAAGAACTGTCTGCCTCGGGATTATCGAGGTGTAGACCACTTCACCGCCGATAACTATGTATGCACCGTTGTCGCATATGAACGTAAGGTCATCGGTGTGCTCGCTGAACTGCATTTTCAAAGCGTTGTAGCTGCGTCCGCTGGAAATGACAAATCTTATCTTTCTGCGCGAAAGGTCACAAATAACGTCCTCGAAATTGCTCGGGAGCTGTTTGTCATCATCTAAAAGTGTGCCGTCCATATCAGTCGCGATTATCTTTATCATAGCTATCCTCCTAAACTTTCTTTAATTCGATTATATACTACAAAACGACTTATATCAAGCGTTTCGGAGCCGATTTTGCAACTTTGTAGCTTTGTATACTTTTAATCAAAACAGGTACCTCGTTTTATTGTTTTTTCACAAAACAACTTTTGGTTATCTGCCCCACGGCAATACAACTGATGTTTCGTACCAATGTCTAACAAAATGCCCTCGTTTTATGTTGTAAATTTGTCTAAATCTATGAAAACAGCGCGCTGATGTTGACTTTTTAAAAGCTATTCGGTATAATTAACTATATATTTATCATCGGGAAGTCCCCGATGCAGAGAAAAAAGAGACAACGTAAACTATGAAAGGAAAACCTGATGAAGAAATTCTTTGTAAAGGTCGGACACGGTCTGCACGACTACGCACAAGAGAATATGCTTGTACTTGCGTTTGTTATCTGTTCGATACTGAACTCGTTTATGCTTCGCGCGTTTACCGTAAAGTTCAATTACAATCAGATAAAACCGCTTCTGGCTGATATAGGCTCCTGCCTGATAATCGCATCTATATCGTTTTTGTTCAAAAAGCGCAAAAGGCAGTTCATCTTCCTGCTGATACTGACAATCGCCTTTGCGATACTCAGCGCAGGAAACTCGATATACTACACCAATTTCCGCTCGTTCATGTCCATATCGCTCATCTCGACAGCCTCACAGCTTGGCGGAGTTATGGACGCGGTCACAAAGAACATCATGGAGTGGAAGGATCTGCTGTTTTTGTGGTCGATACCCGCCTTTGTCACCTGCTATGTGATGATAAAAAAGCGCACCAAGAATTATACCACGCAGGTGCTGGAGAAAAAGCACCGCCGCAAAACAGGCTGGGGAACATTCGGCGCAGGCGTGGCAGTGCTTGCGGTGTGTGCCGTGATACTGTCGGGCACGGATTATTCAAGGCTCAAAAAGCAGTGGAACAGAGAGTATGTCCTTGCGACCTTCGGATTGTATACATACCACATAAGCGATGCAGTTTCGTGTGCAAATGCGCAGATAAATATGATGTTCGGCTATGACGAGAGCGAGGACGTTTTCAATAAGTTCTACGATAACAAATCTGTTGAAGAGGTAAACGCGCAGGTCAAGAAGAACAAGTATTCCAATATGTTCGCAGGCAAGAATATGATATTCATCCACGCCGAGAGCATACAGGGCTTCACGCTTGATACCTACATCAACGGCGAACCGCTTACACCTACTATCAATAAGCTCGCAAAAGAGGGCTTGTACTTTACCAATTTCTATGCACAGGAGAGCGTGGGTACGACCTCCGACACCGAGTTCACCCTTGCGACCTCGCTTATGCCCGCATCAAGCGGTACAGTTGCGATAAACTACTGGGACAGAGATTATACCACCATGCAAAAGCTGCTCAAACAGATGGGCTACTACGTTTTCAGTATGCACGGCAACAACGGCTCTTACTGGAACAGGCTGAATGTACATAAATCTTATGGCTATGATAAGTTCTACAACGCATCTACTGATTTTGTGGTCGATGAAAGCATCGGGCTGGGTCTTTCCGATAAGTCGATGTTTCGGCAGGCTATACCGATGATAAAGGAAATAAACAACAAAAACAGCAAGTGGATGGGCGAGTTCCTTATGCTCACCAACCACACCCCGTTCACCGATATCGAGAGGGTCAGCGACTACAAGGTCGATTTCAAATACAAAAAGTACAACGAGCAGACAGGTATGTATGACGAGGTGAGCGCGCCATTCCTTGAGGGCAGAAAGCTCGGCTCCTACTTCAAATCGGTGCATTATGCCGATGAAGCGATTGAGCAGTTCCTTTCAGACCTC
Organism: uncultured Ruminococcus sp.; assembly: GCA_902786965.1. Classification (GTDB taxonomy): domain Bacteria; phylum Bacillota; class Clostridia; order Oscillospirales; family Ruminococcaceae; genus Hominimerdicola. The sequence goes on from CADAEJ010000038.1 coordinate 19,096, forward strand.
GATAAAGAGGGTATGCTCGATAATGCCGTTGTGGTGCTTTACGGCGACCACGATGCCAAAATTAAGGAAGAAGAGTTTGAGTTCTACTACAACTACGATCCGTTCAATGATAAGACCCTTTCATCGAGCGATCCCGGGTATATCCCCGTTGACCCGTTCTATTACAACATCAACCGCAAGGTGCCGCTGATAATCTGGTCAAAGGACGGCGGCTACGAGCCCCGGCAGATAGACGAGGTAATGGGTATGTATGATGTTCAGCCGACTGTTGGCAATATGATGGGCTTTGAAAACAAGTACGCGCTGGGTCACGATATTTTCTCGGTAAAAGAGGGCGAGAACGTTGTTATCTTCCCAAACGGCAACTATGTCACCGATAAGGTGTACTATGATAACCAGAAGGAATCGTACTTTGACCTTGATAATTACAACAACGTTGCAAAATACGCTTCCTGCAACCAGATATTCAAGGACGACCCGTCGCCTTTGTACAACGATAAGATAAAGGCGAGCTACAAGACCTCCGATGCGGGTTACAGCGATGCTGTCGCCAAAACGCATAAGGACAACGGCAGGGTGGACGACGAGTATATCAAAAAGTATTGTGACTACGCCGATGAACGTATCAAGATATCGAACGCGATAATCTACTTTGATATGATAAAAAAGACCAACGAGGGCTTTGGCGGTACCGATGACCCGTCATCTGCACGGTCAGACGGCTCTGACAGCCTGTTCACACCGCCCTCGAGCAGAAAGAAAAAATACGCATACGCGGCATAAAAAGAGGCTGTTTCACACAATGTGAGACAGCCTTTTATCTATCTATCCTGTATCCGCCTTGTATCCGCACACAAAAAAAGAACGACCAGAGCCATAAGCTCCGCCGTTCTGTTTTTCACTAAAAGCCTTCAGGTCAAGCTCTCTCGACCTTTCCGGAACGCAAGCATCTTGAGCAAGCGTAAACATGACAAGGAGTGCCGTTTACAATAGCCTTAACTCTCTTTACGTTTGGCTTCCATGTTCTGTTAGATCTTCTGTGAGAGTGAGAAACCTTGATACCGAAAGTAACACCCTTACCGCAGATATCACACTTTGCCATCAGTTTGCACCTCCTTTTGCATATTACTGAATTCGCAACATAAGACATTATAGCATAATCAAAACAAAATTGCAAGTGTTTTTTCAAATTTTTTCGGAAAATCATAAAAAGTTAATAAATTGCGGAAAAACCGTGAGATAATACTTGAAATCTATCATAAAATAGTGTATAATAACAAGTGTATGTGTTATTTTCAGAAGATATAAACGGGAGGGAAGACACGAGTGTTCAGAATGAGCGTAGAAACGGTACTTAAATACGGTGCGAGATTGATGGTCATCTTTATGGTCATACCACTTCACGAGTTTGCTCACGCGTGGTCTGCCAACAAGATGGGCGACACGACACCAAAATATCAGAACAGGCTCAACCTTAACCCGTTCAGACATATAGACCCCATCGGCGGGCTTATGATCTTTTTGTGCGGCTTTGGCTGGGGACGACCTGTGCAGGTCAATCCCAACAACTTCAAAAAGCCCAGAAAAGGCATGGCGCTCAGCGCGGCTGCGGGACCTATCGCAAACCTTATTGCAGCATATCTGGGCATGTTGCTTTACAAAATGCTCTTGTATGCCTTTTTGAAGAATCAGACGGAGGGACTGTTCTGGGTAACTCTGCTGTTTGAGTATTTCGTAACTATAAATATCGGGCTTGCGGTGTTCAATCTTATACCGATACCGCCGCTTGACGGCTCAAGCATATTAAGATATTTCACCAGCTACAAGGTCGACAGAAAAATACAGCAGTACAGCTTTTACATTATGATAGGCTTTGTGGTGCTGGTATTTTCGGGGCTTCTCGACGGACCGCTCGGCTGGATAGACGATAAGGTGTTCTGGCTGATGGATAAGCTTACCTTCTGGGCAGACCCGATAATGAAGAGCATATTCAAAATTTGACCGCTTGAAAGGATAGAGCCAAATGTCATGCGCACAGTTCAAGCTTGATATGTTTGAAGGACCGCTTGATCTGCTCCTTCACCTTATATCCAAGCATAAACTGAATATCCACGATATACAGATATCACTGCTGCTGGAGCAGTATCTTGAGTATATCCACGAACTCGACCACGAGGACCTTGAAGATGCTGCCGATTTTCTTGAAATGGCGGCAAGGCTGATATATATAAAGACCGTTTCGCTGCTGCCTCACGATGAAGAGGCTGCGGAGCTTAAAAAAGAGCTTGAGGGCAGGCTTATCGAGTATTCACAGTGCAAGCTGCTTGCAGGGATACTTGCAGGGCGCTATGTTGGCGCAGATGTGTTTGTGCGCAGACCCGAGCCTATCCCCGTTGATAAGACCTACACCCGCGAGCACGATGCAGGCATACTGCTTGATGCGTACCTGGGGCTTTCGGAAAAGGCGAGGAACGAAAAGCCGATAAATGCGAAGATCTTTCAGCCGCTTGTATCGCACAAGGTGGTATCTATCGGCACAAAGATAGTCTACATACTCAAAAGGCTCTACACCTGCGGGGTGTGCGACCTTTCGCATATCTATGACGGGATGGACAGCAAGAGCGAGCGCGTTGCGACCTTCCTTGCGATACTTGAGCTTACCAAGTCAGGCAGGATAGTTCTGAATGACGATAATACGCAGATATCGTTCAGCGAGAGATCGCTTGAGCGTAAAAAGCACCCAAAGGGCGAGGCTGCCGCAAGCGATGCGGAAAAGGCGGAGCAGGAACAGACCGCGCCGAAGCCTGATGATGACGAGGAAAAAGAGGGCGGGGAACAGCAGGAGCCTGCCGCGGCGCAAACGCTTCAGCAGATACCCGAGTTCAAGCCCGACGAAAGCGTACATATGCCGCCCGAGCCGAAAAGCGAACAGGCTGAAAAGCCGAAGACACATATAAAGCAGGCGACCGAGCGCATAGCATATAATGATCCTCCCGTGCTTGCATTGCCGATGATGGCGCTTGTGCAGACAGATACGGCAGCGCAGACGGAGCAAACACCGACCGAGGAAAAGCCTGAACCAACGGCACAGGCAGAGCAAACACCGACCGAGGAGATGCCCGAGCCGATCGCGCAGGTTGAGCAAACTCCTACCGAGGACAAACCCGAGCCGATCGCGCAGGTCGAGGAAATACCTACCGAGGAAAAAACCGAGCCGATCGCGCAGGCGGAGGAAACACCGACCGAGGAGATGCCCGAGCAGGCGGCGCAGGTCGAGCAAACACCGACCGAGGAAAAGCCCGAGCCGATCGCGCAGGCGGAGCAAACACCTACCGAGGAAAAAACGGAGCAAACCGCGCAGGTTGAGCAAACACCGACCGAGGAAAAGCCCGAGCAGGCAGCGCAGGTTGAGCAAACACCGACCGAGGAGATGCCAGAGCCGATCGTACAGGTCGAGGATCTGCCGACACTGACTGTCCCGGAGTATGAACCCGATGACACCTCGCCGCAGGTATCTGACAGCGAGGAGATAAGCGGTGTGCCGTTCAAGCCGAATTATTGGCGCACGGTGCGTTACTATTGGGGCAAATCTCCTGTCGGGGACGATGCGCCGCGCAATTATTGGCGCTACGGCAGCGCGCGAATGTAATTGAAAGGGAAAGAACAAATGGGATTTGAAGATAAAATGCCGATAGTCGAGGCGGTGCTTTTCGCAAGTGGAGAGCCTGTCGAAACACAAAGGCTTTGCGAGGTCACAGGTCTTGTGATAGGCGAGCTTGAACAGGTAATTACCGCGCTCGATCAAAAGTACGCAAAGCCCGACAGCGGTATCGAGCTTCTGCGGCTGGAGGATTGCTATCAGCTCGCTACAAAGCAGGAGTTTGCACCGTGTGTCAAAACGGCACTTGAAATAAAGAAAAACTCACAGCTTTCACCTGCGGCGCTTGAAACGCTGACGGTGATAGCCTACAACCAGCCCGTAACAAAGGGCTTTGTCGAGAATGTCCGCGGAGTCGATTCGTCGGGCGTGGTGAATTCGCTGGTGGAAAAGGGTCTGCTTGCCGAGGCAGGAAGGCTTGAGCTTCCGGGAAGACCGATAGCTTATAAAACTACCGATAACTTTTTAAGAGCGTTTCGCCTTTCAAGTCTTAAAGACCTGCCGCCGCTTCCCGAGCCGAGCGAGCAGATAACTATCGACGAGATACTCGAAAGCAGCGAAACTGCCGAAGAAACACCGCAGGACGAGCAGTGATCCATAAATAAAAAACAAAGGAGCTGATGACTATAATAGTTTTGTATATTCTGCTTGGCATTATTGCCCTTATTGTCATACTGCTCCATTTTTCCGTGCGTGCGACTGTAAAGGCGAGCAAGCAGGGAGTAGATATAAAGGTCAAGTGGCTGTTTTTCACATTCTATCCGCGAAAGCCTAAAAAGCCTAAAAAGCCGAAGAAGAAAAAGGGTGAGCCTGAAGCTACCCCCGATTCGCAGTCTGAACAGACAAGCGAACAGCCCGACCTATCAGAAAACGGTCTTGAACAGTTTATAAAAGAGGCAGAGGAAGTTCAGAAAGATACAACAGTCGAGGAAAAGACCGAAAAGACGGACGATACTGTCATTGAGGAAAAAACAGTCTCAACCGAGAGCGAAACGGTCAAGACCAAGACAAAGAAGAAAAAGGACAAGCAGCCGAAAACCTCGGAGGAAACCACCGAGAAGAAAGGCAAAATAGCCCAGCTGAAAGATAAGTTCAATGCGATAAAGCCGTATATCCCGACAGGCTGGAAATACTTCAAAAAACTGCTCAAAAAGATACGCTTTACCAACATCGAGGCAGATGTCACAGTCGGTAAAGAGGACGCATACGAGGCAGCTGTCTGGTACGGCAAGGTGCAGGGAATACTGTTCGTATTGTTCGGCTGGCTGTCCTGCATCTTCACAGTCAAGCTGAAACACGTTGATGTGCATTGCAGGTTCAACGAGAAGATAACAGACGGCGAGATATCTCTCAAAGTCAAAGTAAGACCGAGTACGATGATACACATCGCATTCTGCCTGGGATTTAATTTCCTGCGTATCTGGCTGCGTCAGCGCAGAGAAAGAAAGCGCAGGATCAAGGCGATCCGCCAAAAGCGTCAGCAGGCGCTCAGACAAAAGCAAATGAAAGTCAATAATACACAGAAAGGTTGATAAAAATGAACGAAAGCACGAAAATTGAAGCATTGGTCAATACCGCGATGTCCAAACTGCGTGAGATAGCTGACTGTCAGACTATCGTCGGCAAGGAGGTAGTTACCGCTGACGGCACAACGATAATACCTATCTCAAAGGTATCCTTCGGATTTGCATCGGGCGGCTCGGATCTGCCAACAAAGTGCAAAGATACCTTCGGCGGCGGCTCGGGCGGCGGAGTTTCCATTCAGCCGATGGCGTTCATCGTTATCTCGGGCGGAGAGGTAAAGCTGCTGCAAATGACCGCAAATGCCGATAAGGGCAACGCTATCATCAATATGGTGCCCGAGGTCATCGACAAGGTAACTGACTTCCTCAAAAAGAAGAAAGAGGGAAATGATACCGCTGCCGAATAAGCTGAATTGATCCGCACACTTTGCACAAACTATCATTAAGATATAGTGCAAAGGTGTGATCGATATAATGAAAATACTGACAAGGGCATTGGCGGTTTTGTGTGCTGTGTGTACAGCTTTTTGTACACTTCAAAGTGCCGGCGCAATTGAGATGCCCCAGATCAGCGCAAAAGCGGCAATAGTCATCAGCGCCGAAACGGGTGACATACTGTTTCGCAAAAGCGCTGATAAAAGGCTTGCTATGGCAAGCACGACCAAAATAATGACAACGATCCTTGCGATAGAGCATGGCGGTCTTGACGAGCAGTTTACTGTAGATGCACAGGCTGTAAAGACGGAGGGCTCATCAATGGGCTTGCGCGAGAACGACAAGGTGACTCTGCGTGCGCTTTGCTATGGCATGATGCTGCCAAGCGGAAATGACGCGGCAAACTGTACCGCGGTGCGTGTTGCAGGGAGCGTTGACGGCTTTGTTGCGCTTATGAACGAAAAGGCAAAGCAGATAGGGCTTGAAAACACCCACTTTGTTACTCCTTCAGGGCTTGATGATAATACGGATGAGCATTACTCAACAGCCTGCGATATGGCAAAGCTGACGCGCTACGCTATGAAGAATAAGACCTTTCGCGAGATATGCGGCGCAAAAAGCGTCAAGCTGAGCTTTGGCGACCCGCCCTACGAGCGCAGGCTCTACAACACAAACAAGCTGCTCAACACCTGTCACGGCGTTATCGGAGTGAAAACAGGCTTTACCGACAAGGCGGGAAGATGCCTTGTTTCCTGCTGCTCACGCGGCGGCACAGAGCTTATCTGTGTTACGCTCGGCGACAGAAACGACTGGCAGGATCACAGTGCGCTTTATGACCGCTGCTTTTCATTCGTTTCGCGCCAGAGCATAAATGCAGGCAGCGGTGTGTTCGAGCTTTCGGTCGCAGGCAGCGACCGCGACAGCATCAGATGTGCCGCAAGACCGATAAAGGTCTGCCTGCTGAACGGCAAGGCAAGCGAGGTCAGTGCAGTAGTGCGCCTGCCGAGATTTGTTTATGCACCGATCAGAAAGGGCGATAAGGTCGGTACTGCGGAGTTCCGGTACAAAGGCGAGCTGCTCGCGCAAAGCGATATAACCGCCCTGAATGATGCCGAGTACGCAAAGGCAGAGTGCAAGGGCTTTCTTGAAGATCTGAAATCAAAACTGGTCGGTCTGTTTGACTGACCTTTCCCGCGCGTGCGGGTACATATCAAAGAGGAATAAAATGGATAATTCTTTATCGGTCGAGCAAGCCACTCAAACGCTTTATGCAAGGCTCTCGGAGACTATCGGCTGGAAGCTGCTGAAAAGTCAGCGGTGCCTGAAAAGGACAGTCGGCGAGCTTGTGTTTGAGATAGACTTTTATTCGTCAAAGTGGAACTGTTCGTTTGAGTCGGTGCAGGTCAATGCCGCACTGTCTGTATGGAATAAAAGCTATGATAAAAGGCTGTCGGTAAACAGCGTTGTTGCGAGCCTTATGTATACTCCAAGCGGCAGTACCTGGTTTGACATCACGACCCCGCAGCAGCTTGACAGTGTTTGTGCGCAGCTTGTAAAGCGCTTTGAAGATACTGCCGTAAAGCTTGCGCAGATGTTTGAAAATGACCGCGAGGCTGCGGTGAAAACGCTGCTTGACGAGCATTTTGATGAATATGATCTCCGCCTTGATTATGCCGCGCAGATACTTGGCAAAGAGGCGGTGAAAAATGCAGCGCAGCAGATATATGACGCGCTGTCTGAAACCCGGAAGCAGCAGGTGATACAATACCTGAACGGCGAAAAAAGCGCGGCGTGGACGCTCAACCGCAGCAACCTGCGTTATATAATCGACAACCAACTGGTTGATCTGCAAATGTAAGGAGAGAATATGGAGAAGGTAAGGATACAGAAAATAATTGCCGACAGCGGACTTTGCTCGCGCAGAAAAGCGGAAGAGCTTATCGAAAAAGGCGCAGTCAAGGTCAACGGCCACCCGTGTAAGCTGGGCGATAAGGCTCTGCCGGGTAAGGACATAATTTCCGTAAACGGCGAAAATATAACGGTTGAAAAGAAAAAGCGGCTGTATTACATAATGCTCAACAAGCCAAGAGGCTACGTTACCACCACCAGCGACGAGCTTGGCAGAAAGTGCGTTACCGAGCTTTTACAGGGCGTTCCCGAGAGGGTTTACCCCATCGGCAGACTCGATAAGGACTCCGAGGGCTTGCTTTTGTTCACCAATGACGGCGGCTTTGCGAACGATATAATGCACCCGTCGCGCCACATCGCTAAAACTTACCGTGTTACCGTCAGACCCGATATTACCGAGCAGCAGCTCGTTGACCTTTCCGCAGGTGTCGAGATAGACGGCAGAAAAACAAAGGAATGCAGCGTCGTGGTGCTTAACAAAGAGCCGGGCAGGGTAGTGCTGCAAATGACGATATTTGAAGGCCGCAACCGCCAGATAAGAAAAATGTGCGAGGCAGTGGGCCTTGAGGTCGCAAGACTGAAACGAACTGCGATAGGACCGCTGAAGCTGGGTATGCTCAAACCAAGCACCTACCGTGAGCTTAAACCCGATGAACTGCGTGCGATACGCAATGCGATAACCAAGAAATAAAACGTTTGGAGTAATATATCAAACATATTGTGATAGAGTATTCTGCCAAATGTAAAATTATAATTAACGATAGAAATTTGCTTGTAAAAGCTCAAAAAAAATAGTATAATATACTTTGTATAGTGTTACAGTTCATTATTAAATCGAATGGAGGAAATTGTATGTCTGATACAGTTAAGACCCTTGCAGAGCTCAAAGCAGCAGCAAGCGCGGCAAGCGATGCGAGAAACAGGCTTACATATTTGTTTGACGAAGGGAAGTTTACCGAGCTTGACCCGTTCGCTATGAGCGGCAGCGAGCTTTCGGGTGTTGTGACCGCTTTCGGTTACGTTAACCAGAACCCCGTCTACGCCTTTTCGCAGGATATCAGCGTGAAAAAGGGCGCAATGACGGAGGCTCACGCGAAGAAAATATCCAAGGTATACAGCCTTGCAGCTAAAACGGGCGTTCCCGTTGTCGGCATCTACGATTCTTTCGGTGCTGATGTGAGCGATCCCTTCGGCGCACTCACAGCCTATGGTTACCTTCTTTCAAAGGTTTCAAATCTTTCGGGCGTTGTACCGCAGATAGCTGTCGTTGCAGGTACCTGCGCAGGCTGCGCCGCTATGCTTGCAGAGTCGGCTGACTTCACAGTTGTCACAAAGGACAGTGAGCTGTATGTCGCTGCAAACTCCGATATCAAGGACATCGCGGAAAATGCAGCAAAGAACGGTACTGCTTGTGCTGTGTGCGATGACGACAAGGCAGCGTGCGAGCTTGCAAAGGAGCTTATCACAAAGCTCCCGCAGAACAACCTCTCGCCCGTTCCTATGTACGAGTTTGAGCAGCCTTCATTCACAGGCGCAGACGATGCTCAAAGCGCAGTAAACAGCATCTTTGACGCAGACAGCGCGACCGAGCTTTATGCGGATTTCGGCAAGGCTTCATATACCGCACTTGCAACTCTCGGCGGAGCAACTGTCGGTGTGGTCGCAACAAATAAAACAGGCGATAAGCTTACAAGCGCAGACTGTTCCAAGATAGCAAGATTTGTCAGAATTTGCGATGCTTTCGCAGTTCCTGTTGTAACGCTCGTCGATACACTCGGCTTTGAGGCTGATGACGCTACCGAGATGCAGGGCGCTGTCAAGGATATGGCAAAGCTTGCCCACGCTTATGCCGAGGCTACGACCATAAAGCTCGCGGTCGTAACGGGCAAGGCTTACGGTCCCGCTTTTGTGGCACTTGCAGGCAAGGGCGCTAATGCAGACCTTGTTTTCGCTACATCAAATGCAGTGATAAGCGCGCTTGATCCGATAACAGCCGTCGAGTTTATGCAGCACGATGAGCTCAAAGGCGCAAGCGACCTCACAGCAAAGAGAAACGAGCTTGCCGAAAAGTACGCAAAGGAAAACGCAAGCGCAGCTCTTGCAGCGGCAAACGGCTGCGTTGATAATGTGGTCGAGGCAAGTGCAGTCCGTGCGGCACTTATAGATTCTGTTGAGATAATGGCAGGCAAGAGAGTGACAAATCTGCCTAAGAAGCATAGCAATATCCAGCTTTGATAAAAGACTAAATTTACAGATTGGTGGTTTTATAAATGAAAAGATATAACATTACAGTAAACGGCAAAGCATATGACGTAGCAGTTGAGGAGCTTGACGCAGGCGCAGCACCTGTTGCAGCCGCAGCTCCCGCAGCAGCACCCGCACCGGCAGCAGCTCCCGCAGCAGCACCTGCACCAGTTGCAGAGGGCACAAAGGTAACCGCTCCAATGCCCGGTACTATCCTTGATATCAAGGTCGCAGTAGGCGATACAGTTGCCGCAGGTCAGGCAGTTTGCGTGCTTGAAGCAATGAAGATGGAGAACGACGTAAACGCACCGTGCGCAGGCAAGGTATTGAGCATCAACACCACCAAGGGCTCGGCTGTTGAAACAGGCGCAGTTCTTGCAGTTATCGGCTGATTTTTCACTACATATAAACGAAAGGACATAGAGGAAAATGGCAAAGCTTAACATAACCGAAACCGTGCTTCGTGACGCACATCAGTCGCTGCTTGCTACAAGAATGTCTATAAACGATATGATAGATATTCTCCCCGAGCTTGATAAGATAGGCTTTTATTCAGCAGAGGTATGGGGCGGCGCAACGTTTGATTCGTGTATCAGGTTTTTGAACGAGGACCCTTGGGAGAGACTTCGCATAATCAGACGCGAAATGCCAAACACCAAGCTTCAGATGCTTTTCAGAGGACAGAATATGCTCGGCTACCGTCACTATGCTGACGACCTTGTTGAGTATTTCGTTCAGAAGTCCATAGCAAACGGTATCGACATCATCAGAATTTTTGACGCACTCAACGATATAAGAAACCTTGAGACAGCTATCAAAGCGGCTAACAAGGAGGGCGGACACGCTCAGGTCGCTATCAGCTATACCACAGGTGAGGTATTTACCCACGAGTATTATGTTGACTACGCAAAGAGGATCGAGGCAGCAGGTGCAAAGTCCCTTTGTATCAAGGATATGGCTGCGCTGCTCACACCATACGAGGCTGAAACGCTCGTTAAGGACCTCAAGGCAGCAGTCAAGATACCTGTTCAGCTGCATACACACTATACCTCAGGCCTTGCTTCAATGTGCATCATGAAGGCTGCCGAGGCAGGTGTTGACGGCGTTGATACAGCAATGTCACCGCTTGCAAATGGTACGTCGCACGCACCGACAGAGTCAGTCGTAGCGGCTTTCCAGGGCACTCCGTACGATACAGGTCTTGACCTTGTAAAGCTCAACGAGATAAGAGAGTACTTTATGGGCCTTAGAAAGAAGTACATAGACAGCGGTCTGCTCGACCCATCAATGCTTGCATCAAATACCAAGGCTCTGCTTTATCAGGTACCTGGCGGAATGCTTTCCAACCTGCTTTCACAGCTTAAACAGGCAGGCAAGGCTGACCAGCTTGAAGAGGTACTCAAGGAGGTACCGAGAGTGCGTAAGGATTCGGGCTTCCCGCCGCTTGTTACACCGACCTCGCAGATCGTTGGCACACAGGCTGTTTTCAACGTTATCACGGGCGAGAGATACAAGACAGTTACCAAGGAGTTCAAGGGACTTGTCAAGGGCGAGTACGGAAAGACTCCTGTGGATATAGACCCCGAGTTCCAGAAACAGATACTTAAGGGCGAACAGCCTATCACCTGCCGTCCCGCAGACCTGCTTGAACCTGAGTTTGAGATAATGAAGAAGGAGGCTGCCGAGTGGACAGAGCAGGAGGAGGACGTTCTCACCTACGCTATGTTCCCAAAGGTCGCACCAAACTTCTTCAAAGCGCGCAGGGACAAGAAATACGGCGTGGATTCCAAGCATTCCGATGCCGCAGGCAAGGTTCATCCAGTCTGAATATTATCAGCCGACAATCGAAAACTGTCGGCTGTTTTTTCTTGCAAAAAGCTTTGAGATGTGATATACTATCAGTTAGAAATTCTTTTGGAGGACGTTATTAAATGAACAAAAAAGAGATAAACGAGATAAAGAAAAATCTTGATAAGGACAGCGGCTTTTTCACGATAAACCACGTCGTTACAGCCTGTGTCGATGCGGAAAAGAAAATTAAGTGCATGACAAATCAGATGAATAACCTTATCGCTGAGGACGAGAGCGAACTTATCGTGGCATACCTCAAAAAGATACTCTCGGGCTCGATAGGCAAGAACCTGCTTGAGTATCATTTCCCAAATGATGCCTACCTCGAGGGCGGCGCTCAGCTGTTTATGAACGAGGTACTGCGCAGCAAGCTGACAGATGAAGAGCTTGTGCAAAAGTATATTGACCGCATAATCGAGAAAATGGAGTACCTTTCTACATATACCATTTTTACTGCGCACTGCACCTATGCCGTCAAGAATAAAAATAAGAACCTTGATGACGACATCGGCGGCGACAGCGATACAAATTACAACTTCATCATAACCGCGATATGCCCCGTAAACCTGCGTATCGACGGGCTTATCTATGACGAGCAGGCAAACTCTATCGCCAAGAAGGAAACTGCCGACAGGATAGTTGACCCGCCGACAGACGGATTTCTTTTCCCGCTTTTCTCTGACAGACAGAGCGACATCAACGGCGTGCTTTATTACACCAAGAATGCGAAAAAGCCCAATTCCTCGATAGTTGAGGAGCTTCTCGGCTGTGAGTATTCTATGAGCGGCGTCAGCGAAAAGGCGACCTTCCACGCGATAATGAACAACGTCTGCGGTGACGAGCTTGACCTCAAGGTCATCAACACCGTCAACAGCAAGATACAGGATATCATCGACCGCAACGCGCACGAAACAGAGATACCGACCGTCAACAGCAAGGATATCTCAAATATCCTGTGGGAGTCGGGCATCAGTCAGCAAAAGCTCGAGCATCTGCCAAAGGTGTACGTATGGAAAGGGTGCACACCCAAACAGTCGGCGGACGAAAGTGCCTTGTTATCGAGCTTGATGAGGATAAAATGTCTGTCAACGGGCTTGAAACAACGCTTGAACAGGCAAAGCAGGAACAGACAGTTTAAAACAAAAAGGTCGGAGAATCGCTTCTCTGACCTTTGTTTTTTGTCGATTTATTCAAGACTCATCAGCTCAAATTTCCCGCCGTCAAATAAAACATAGCTGTGCGCCGAGTTCTCTTTCGGTATCGCCACCGAGCCGCAGTTGACATAGGTAAAGTCACCGCAGTCCTTTATCATCGGGATATGCGTGTGCCCGCAGAGTAGATAGCTGCCCTTTGAGAGCGGGGGAGGGGAGCTTGGTGAAAACTTGTGCCCGTGCGTAAGATACATCGAGCATCCGTCAGCGTGTATAAAGCCGTAGTCTGCAAGCACAGGAAAGTCAAGCACCATCTGGTCAACCTCGGTATCGCAGTTTCCGCGAACGCACAAAATGCGGTCTTTCAGCGGGTTGAGCAGCTGTATCACCTGCTTGGGCGCATAGTCCCTCGGCAGATCGTTGCGCGGTCCGTGGTAGAGTATGTCACCGAGCAGCACCAGCTTTTCTGTGCCGCTTTTTTCAAATGCATCAAGCATTTTTCTGCACCAGTAAGCCGAGCCGTGAATGTCAGATGCGATAAACAGCTTCATATCAGCTCTCCTGCTTATTCAAAAGCTCGCTGTAGTGCGGTTTTACAACATTGTAATACTCGCACCCTTTTTTCTTCTGGAACTGCTTTACCATGCTTATGTAAAAATCCTTTTTGTTCGCGGTGCTTTCAATGCACTTGCGTACAAGATCAATATCGCCTTGCTCGCATATGCCCGACAGCAGCTCTGTCAGCTTATCTGAACCTGACTTTTCATCGGCTGTATCAGTCCCTTGCTCCTTTGCCTGTTCAGCCTGCATCGGATTTATCTGTGCGTATTTCTTTTTCATATCTGCAAACCGCGGCTTGATGGTATTGTAGATAAGTCCGCCCTTTTGCTTGTATTTCTGCAAAAGCAGATTATGGAATTCTTCAAGCGTCTGCGCGCTTACAAACAGATCCCTGACTTTTTTGTGGTCGGCAGACTGCTTTGATTTTACCACAAGCTTTTTGAATGCAACATTAAAGTCGTTCTCTTTTTTAGCCGCCTCTTTCTGCGGGTCTTTAGACTGTTTTTGTCTGGGTGCGGCATTTGACTTCGCTTTCTTTTGCTGCTGTTCTTGCTCCTGCTCTGCCGTGTCATCGCTTTGCTGAAGCTGCTCGGCTTGCTCAATAGTTTCTGCTGCATCTTCAGCAGGCTGCTGAACCTGCTCATCAAGCTGTGCGATAGTTTCATCAAGCTTTTCCTGCTCTATCGCATCGTGATTTTCTTCGTACTCGATAGCCGCCTGAATGGTCTTTGTCCTGTAAACGAGCGTCTTTGGTGCATCTATATACTTTCCGCCCCAGAACGAGTGCAGGAAGTCAAAGCCCTTGTCGTTGCTGATGACGAAGATATGCGAGTATATCTCCTTTGCGACCATAAATCCGAGCAGGGTGGAAAGCTGGAAATCAAGCGCATTCTTGCCGCCGACACATACCTTGAAGTACTCGATATCCGCCTTTGAAGACAGTACCTTCTGATGCATCTCAAAGCTCAATGTGTCAGAATTTTCACTGAAAAAGATGATAACACTGTCGGTCTCGCACAGCTTGTCGATGCCTTCAAGCCCTTTTGATTTGACATTTTCAAAGTCTACCAGATAGATTTTCAATTTACGTTCTTTCCTTTCAATTTCTCATCGTGTGTCTCTTTTGAAGCGTATCCATACGATAACGAACAGAGTCAGAAAACCGCCGAAAAACAACCCAATCGTAACATATATCCTTGCATTGCTTATCTTGGGCTTTGACTCGTTTTTCTTCTCTACCAGCTCTTCAAAGCTGTATTCCTGCGTCTTTATCTGCTTGTCAACAAGTTCTGCGATCTGCTTGTGACCCTCTGCGCTTGGGTGGATATCGAATTTGTCGATATTTGTATATTCAAGGCTTTTGCCCTTGAACCCCTCATAAACATCGCACACGAGGTATCTTTCATTGCCGTCTGCATCTTTCGCGCCTTGAACGATGATGTTGTTAAGCTCTTTTATCTTGGCGCCCATCATATCCGCAACTATCTTGATGCTCTTTTTTTCTTCAAGAGGATCATACACCGTCTGAAAGACTATCACAGCCTCGGTCTTTGAGCGTATGTTAGCGATAATGCGGTCAAGATTGCTTTTGAAAGCTTCAAGATTTGAGCTGATCTTATCAAGTCTTTCGTTTATCTTTGCAAGTACGGACGGTTTAGCAAGGTCAAGGGTGTTGAATTTCTTGATGTCCTCTTCTGATTTCAGCCCCAGATCTTCGGAGAGAAATTCAAGCGCGGGTCCCATTATATCGTTTCCGCCGATGGAAATAACTACTGCATTGCTGCCGAAGATATGGTTGTCAAAGCTGCCTGTTTCCAGCTTGTTGAGCAGCTGCGCCGAGGTATCGCCCGATACTGCATCGTTGAACATAAATGCTTCGCAGGTATCGCCTATCTGCTTTTTGTACCGCTCTCCAAGAATTGATGCATAGCACCCCGCAGGAGAGGCTGCGCCGTCTGCATACCCCTCAAGACCATATCCTGCCGCTATCGAGTCACCAAGAAAGACGATCTTCTGCGGTGCAGGTATTTTCGTTTTAACGACCTGTGTTGTTTCTGCAAAGCAGGGCAAAGAGCAGCTAACTGCTATAACACAGACCAGTACAAATGAAATCATTCGTTTAACCATAGCTTTTCTCCCATAAAGTTTCGGTTTGTTCTATCATATACCTTTATTATAACATAAATATAATATATCTTCAAGCGTTTTGACAAAATTCTTGAAATAGCTGAAGATATGTGTTATAATATTCGTAAATCAGTACAGGGAGGTCGTAATTATGAATTCGGTTCTGGAGGAATTTCTTGAGCAGGAGGTCACCGATGCAACCTATGAGGATCTTTTCAACTTTGTAAGCTCGCGCCATGTATGCAGAGGTACGTTTGAGTGCCTCAATCATGTGCTGATGAAGGTATCGTCGTCACAGCTGATAATCTTCAAAAGCTTTGTGGGCGCCGAGAACACCAAAGCGCAGGACGCAGTCCTTGTTGCAAAGGAGTATCTTCTGATGAAGATAAACAGCAAGGCTTACAAGATGAATTTTGATAAAATAAAGAGCGTGCTGGATAATTAAAGACCGGAGAATAACTATGGGAACACCTTTAGCAGAACGAATAAGACCCTCATCGCTCGATGAGGTAGTCGGACAAAAGCACCTTGTCGGCGAGAATAAGCCCCTGCGGCGCATCATACAAAGCAAGAGCATACCCAATATGATATTTTACGGACCGTCGGGCGTGGGCAAAACAACTATCGCAAGGCTTATCGCTCAAAGCACGGATATGACCCTGCACAAGCTCAACGGCACGTCAGCATCTATCTCCGACATCAAGGATATAATTGCCGAAACAGAGATGTTCGGAGGGCTGAACGGGATACTTTTGTATCTTGACGAGATACAGTATCTCAACAAAAAGCAGCAGCAGTCGCTTTTGGAGTTTATCGAGGACGGGCGCATCACACTTATCGCCTCAACTACCGAAAACCCGTACTTTTATGTGTATAACGCGATAATAAGCCGCTGCACGATGTTTGAATTCAAGCCCGTAGAGCCTGACGAGATAAGCGCGGCTGTCAGGCGTGCGTTTCAGTTCATGGCGCAGCAGCTCGGTGTAAAGCTGTCGCTTGAAAACGGTGTTGTAGAGCATATTTCATACGGCTGCGGCGGCGATGTGCGCAAGGCGATGAACACAGTTGAGCTTTGCTGTATCAGCGCCGATAATGACGGCGAAAGCCTTACCGTGCGTATGGAGCTTGTCCGCCAGCTGACACAGCGCAGCAATATGCGCTATGACCGTGAGGGTGACGAGCATTACGATATCCTCTCGGCGCTGCAAAAGTCAATACGCGGCTCTGACCCCGATGCTGCGGTGCATTACGCCGCAAGGCTCTGCGAGGCAGGGGATATAATCTCTCTGAGCAGGCGTCTGCTTGTTATCGCCAGCGAGGATGTCGGGCTTGCATATCCGATGGCTGTACCTATCGTCAAAGCGTGCGTAGACAGCGCTATGCAGCTTGGTCTGCCTGAGGCGAGGATACCGCTTGGCGAGGCTGCGGTGCTGCTTGCTACCGCGCCAAAATCAAACAGTGCGTATATGGCTATGGACAGCGCGCTTGCGGATATACGAAAGGGCGAGGCGGCGACTATCCCGCGCAATTTGCAGAACAAACACTTTGACGGTGACGATGCTGCGGTCAAGGGGCAGCACTATCTGTATCCGCACGATTATCCCGACCACTGGGTGAAGCAGCAGTATCTTCCCGATAATCTTGTCGGCAGACACTACTACGAGTACGGCGACAACAAGACCGAGCAGACCGCAAAAGCCTACTGGGATAAGATAAAGAAATAGTTACGATCTGTAACCTGTTGCTCACAAAAACTTTGCAAAACCTTGTAACTATTTGTTACTTTTGTATAAAAAACAATACATTCAGCCACAGTCAAGCGACCGTGGCTGTTTTTTTATGCAAACTCTGTGCTTATCTGCTTTTGTGCATCGGGGGTGGAGTACACCCAGCTTTTTATCCTGCCCGATGTAATAAAATAGTTGTTTTTTGCAGGGAAGGAAGGAGAGTCGAAAACATCGACGATTATCAGCTTCACCTTCATTTTTTCGGGAATGAGCGCCTTTATGTAAACGCTCGCAGCCTGCCCCTCGCGGACGTTGTCCTGCGGCTCGGCAAGCCCTGCAAGATTGGGCGCAAGCTCGATAAATACGCCGTAAGGCTCGACTGAACGCACTATGCCGCCGACTGTTTCCCCCGCGCTGAAAAGCGCAGCGTTCTGCTCCCACGTGCCCAGAAGCTCCTTGTGCGAAAGCGTGATGCGCCCGCCCGAAATATCCTTGACGACCGCGAAAATGTCCTGCCCGTTGAAGAATCTGTCGCTTGGGTGAGATATGCGCGAGACCGAGATCGCATCTATCGGCATCAGCGAAACTATGCCGCAGCCGATGTCGGCAAAACAGCCGAAAGGCTCTAAATGCGTTACTTTTGCAGGTATAACATCACCGCAGGAGAGTTTGCTTATGTATTCGTCCATACACTCGGTCTGCGCCTGCCTGCGCGAAAGTATGCAAACCGTTGTGCTGTCACCGCGGCGTATTTCCATGACCTTGAAGCATACCGTCTTGTTGACCCGTGACAGCAGCGCAATGTCCCTGGTAACGCCTTCTGCAATGCCTATCGCTCCCTCACACCGCGGGATTATTCCCACCCCGAACGGCAGCTCGACCTGCAGATCATGCTCTGGAGTACACCGCACAGCGTGTCCCTCAAGGGTGATGCCTTGCTCAAAAGCCTCCTGCATCGCTGCCTCGCTTTGAAGATAATACTTGTTGGCAGAGCTGTTGAAAAGCTTGCCTTCAGGCAAAAATTCTTTCATATCAAGCCTCTTTTCCCACTAAAAAAGTGATTTTAAAATGTAAACTTTCTTTTAATACGCATTACTCTGCATCTGTTAGCACCTGTATGCACAAATCGCCGTATCTGCGCCTGATTCTTGTTATATTTAAGTCTATGCAGCTGTACGTTTTTTTATTCAAAGTACGAAAAAATTCTCTGTTAGCAGTTAAAATATGGTAAAAAGCTTGACAAGTAAAAACAAATGTGTTACAATGACTACATTGTTTGTAATCAATTTGTAATTTTCGCATACTTATGATTACAAATCAGCTAAAAGAAACACAACGTAATTATTTAATGGAAACTGCAAAAGTCCTGTTTCCAAAGAAGAAAGGGTGTGAATCTTCGGCAGCTTATAGAAACGTGGTTAGAGCTGCTGATATTTTATTTATGGTCACAGAAAATTTATCCAGGAAACTTGTATCAAGATGTGCAGCTGCAGCAATGGCGCTTATAATTACTATCGCAGGCATGGGAGCATCTTCAGCAGGTACATCAGATTCTGCTGTTGCGGCGCAGGAGGTTCAGACATCTGCGGTTGAAACAACAACCACACAGCAGACCGTCGCATACAGTATGTCGACATACAAGGCTTCCCAGGGTGCATATTCAGGCTCAGCGTACAGCAGTGCTGTTACAAAGGCAACAACATCCGCAACAACAACGGCAGCTACTACTGCAAAAAGCGCAGCAACTACAAAGGCTGTCGCTACTACAAAGGCTGTCGCTACTACAAAGAGTGCTGCCAAGACAACTGCAGCAGCAAAGAAACAGGTATACACAGCTGCAGCTACTGCAAAGCCGGCAGTAACAACAGCTCCCGTAACGACCACAGCACCTGATCCTAATGCAGGCGTTGTAACAACGGGAAAGGCTCCTGTAATGATCGCAGAGCAGACTATTGATACCGATCACACACATCCCTGGAACAAGCAGACAAGTCAGATAACTGTTCATTGGAATGCTTTTCAGGGTGCAAAAAAATATATGCTGTTTGTTTACGGCGGCAAGTTCACCAAGTGGACGGAGATCGCTACGACTGACGGCCTGAAGTATACCGTAGCAGGTCTTGCGAGAGACACAGCTTATTCTTTCGCAGTCAAGGGAGTTGACGAAGAGGGCAAGTCATCAGATCTGTCCGCACCTGTTGTTATCAAGACTGCGAGAATGGATTACTCCGCAGCAGGCTGGCAGGCAATGTGCCGTATCGTTTACCACGAGGTAGGCGGCGCAGCAGGCAGCTTCTGGGATAAGCCTATCAGTATGTATGCGCAAAGTATACCCTTCAGGGCACTTGGCCGAAGTACTATGCAAGGTATTCAAATATCGAGAGCATAATCTACAGCAGCGGCGGATTTGCATCAAGCGCAACACTTTCCGCACGCGGAGCTAATTACTCAAACGTGAGCGCGAGAGTAAAGCTTGCAGTATGGGGCGCTGTATACGGCGTGACCGCATACAACGGCATAGTTAATGACTACAACATCTTCTTCTGGAACAGCACATATTATAAGCCAAGCAGCGCAAAGCTCGGATATACGTTCAAAACTCCGTTCGGCAACTACGTTAATATCTGGAGACAGTTCTGGGGCTAATAAATTTACAGAGTTCGGTTCGCCGAACTCTTTTTTACTGCTTGACAGTTTTTTGAATGTGTGATATAATTACTATGCTGTTCGCAGCAGCGAATTGGCAGACGCGATAGATTTAGGTAGCGTTACAACAGTGGCATTTTTCCAGACTATTCCAAAATGGATGAAAATCAATAATTGAATAATATGCGGGTGTGGTGAAATTGGCATACACGGCAGTTTTAGGTGCTGCTTCCGAGAGGAGTGCAGGTTCAAGTCCTGTCACCCGCACCAATACTCCATAATCCGAACACTTTCGTAAACGAAAAGGTGTTCGGATTTGTTGTTTATTATCAATAATTTTGGCGCCGATATAAAAAGTCGGCGCCATGTTTTTTGTAAAACGAAAAGGGGCTGTTGTGCGTGCAACAACCCCGTGAAAACAATGCGGTTGGCGGATCATTCAGAGGGACTTCAGTCGCCCGCCTGTACCAGACCCTTTTAGGGTCAGTGCAAACCACCCGTTTCATGGGTGGTTTTGATTGTTTATTTGGATTTGAAATTGACAAAACCCAAACATTAGCTTTGTTTTTAGCTTAATTATATTGTATGATCATCTGTTTTTTTTATGCTCCTGCTTATGCTCGTACATCAGCTGGTCTGCACGCCTGAATACAGTTTCGGCATCTTCATCTTCGTGTGTGAACTCCGCTATCCCGACAGCTGCCGAAAAACGATACCAGTGCTTTAGATCCATATTTTTTTCAGTCTCGGCAAATCTTTTCTTCATCTGCTCAATCTTTTCAGCCCTGTCTTTATAATCATTTCCCGTAAGCACCGCTACAAATTCATCTCCGCCTATGCGGTATACGGGTGAATGCTTGAATGTCTCGCAGAATACCATACAGCAGCCCTTGATATATATATCGCCCTCGGTATGCCCGTAGGTATCGTTTATCGTTTTGAGCATATTGATATCAAGCATCACTATGGCAAACTCTGTATCTCCACGGCGTATGCCTTCATTAAGCTCTGCCATCTTATCGGTATAGGCCTCTTTATTCCCAACTCCCGTAAGTGAATCACGGTACGCCTTTTTGCTTATAGCGCCTAACTCTTTTTCCTTTTTCCGTACATCGTGCTCAGCCATTTCCTTTTCACGGGTTATCCTGGTTATGCTGTTGATATGATCTATTATACGTATCTGCATAGACCTCGTTTCTTCGTAGATGTCCCTTATCTCGTCATTGCTTTTGACATCGACCGTGATGACCCCGGCCTGCTCATATCCCTTTTCCTCGTCAGGGTCAAATCTCTTCATGCCCTCTGTCAGCCTGACAAGCGGACTAACGACCGTTTTGTTTACAAAGACGACTGCGCCTGCAAGGATCACAGCTATCAGAACTACTGCCGTGACAGCAAGGTAGATAAAAAATGTCTTTCTGTCATTCATCACATCTTCCATATCAAGATCACAGCCGACTGTGCATATAAGCTCGCCGTTGCTGTCATATACCGGCGCATATGCAGAGCAGAGCCAGCCCCACTCTCCGTCTGATATGGTAGGCTCTATCTCTTGATGAGCGTCAACGTCTATAAATTCCTTTTCACGCTCCTCATACAGACCTGTTTCGTATACAGCGACATCATCTCCGTCAAGAAGATACATATTATATTTGCTGCCCTTATCTCCCCAGACCACGATATAAAGGTACTTTATATCGGTTATATTATCCATATAGGAGCGGAGCCTGTCCCTTTCGCTCTCATACTGCTCCCACAGACCCTTTTCTTTAAGGTAAGATATAACAAGCTCCTCATCATCGCTTTCCTCCGCCTTATCCCGGAGCTGCTGGTACTCATCGGACAAAACGACCGCCTTGAGCCTTTTGAGATACTCAACATCTGTGAGCGATACATAGTTCTTTGCAGAATCACGGGTAATGCGTTTATCAAAGCGCTCCATCTGTGTAGAGCTTATCATATATGACAGCGCGGCAACACCTAAAGCTGCAAAAAGCACTACTGCTGCTACAAATAGGTACATTTTCTTTTCTATCGTAAACCTGCTCTTCATAGCATTGACCTCCCGGGTATAATGTCATCAGCTCAGACTGACAGCATATACTGATATGATTATCACAGCATTTGTGATACTTTATTATCATTATACAACAATTCCTATAGTTTTACAAGTCGATACCCGTTTTTTTATAAGCAGCAAGCTGAGAGGGTGACATATCAAGCGTTTCGGGAAAGGGCGAGCTTACCGGAAACTCCTCCATATCCTCGACCTTGATCTCATCTTTATTTTACACATTATTTTTTTCGTTCAAAAAATTCTGATACACACCAAAAGAGAAAAAAGACAGCAGTATGCACACAAGCTGGCAAACAACTATCAGTATAAATAAAGCGCAGGCACCACAGAATCAAGGTCGCAGTATTTGGCTTTATCATACCTATATTGATCGTATTCATTAAAATTATCGTCTACTCCTTTATCCCAAAAAGCATTGATATTCCCCGTAGGCGAAAAGGGTACAGTGTTCTATACCTATAAGCAGTACCGCCCGAATGATGAATATAAAAAATATAACGTTGGCGAAGACGCCCCCACAGTTAGAGACGATTATGTATATCACTATATAACAGAAAATAACGGCAGGGTAATAGTTTTTTCCTTCTATTCGGGCAGGGATAATTATACCGCACAGCGTTTTCTTAGTATGGCAGATCTCTTGACCGAATAAACTAAACAAGCATCTATAAATATACCATAATACGGTGCTATTATATTATATAAAAGCTAATGCGTTTTTTGTTATGCTTGATGTGTACTGGTGCTTTGCCGGTTTCGTTTATTTATTAAAGCATTCCATTACCGGAAAGCAAAAATATCTATATTTAAACCTGAATAGTGTCATTCCTTTAACACACCAAAGACTGATAGTTATAATATGGCGGTATCCAAAAAAGTTTGGTGCCGCTTTTTTGTGGGCGTTTTTTCTTTTTCCCTTACCATATGATAGAGGATATTGCAGAAAGTCTTTTAAAGCTTCAGCAGCGTGAGAATATCGCCGTACCTTTATTGCAAAGGCAGCTTGCTGATATAGAGAAGGGTATCGAAAATATGCTCAATGCTATGCAGGCAGGTATCCTTACAAAGTCAACAAAAAAGCGCCTTGACGAATTAGAGGCGCAAAAGGAAAAGCTAGAGCTTGACATTATGCGTGAGCAGATACAAACCGAGATACTTACCAAAGACCAGATCATATTCTGGTTGAGAAAAAGCAAGGAGCTTGACCTTACAAATGATGACAACAAGCGGATACTTATTGATACTTTTATTAGCTCTATCAATGCTTATGATGATAGGCTGGTGGTGTGCTTTAATACCCGTGAAAAAACGAGTGCGAGCGTTCTTTTGACGGGTGGGTGTTCGGATAGTGGAGGGGTGGGCGCACCATTTTAAGAGGCTCATCAGAGCTTCTTTTTTTGCTTTTTATTAAAAAGTATTGCAATCCGATATACATTGTGGTATAATAATATCAGGAAAGGTGGTGGCATTATGGCTGTTAAAAGTTCAAATGTAATTGCAAGGGTAGAACCGGAGATAAAGGAACAAGCAGAAGCCATACTTTCAAAACTCGG
>CADAEJ010000039.1 GCA_902786965.1 uncultured Ruminococcus sp.
AAGCAATAAAAGGTTTAGGAAAGGGGCTTGGGGGACAACCCTTCTCCAAAAGGGTTTCCCCCAATTACGCGGTGTACACACCGCGGCAAACTCTGATTTGCACTACAACATCGTCAGCAGGCAGATTTCATTTGGCGTTTGCGCAAACACTTTAGCGCCGTGGGCGAGCAGAAACTTCTCGGAGCGAAAGCCCCACAGCACACTGATGCAGTCTGTGCCTGCGTTGCGAGCCGTGTCAACATCAACGTCCGAGTCACCTATGTAAACGCACTCGCAGGGCTTTGAGCCGAGGCTTTTCATCACCGCAAAAACGCTGTCAGGGGAGGGTTTGCGGCGCACGCCCTCTTTTTCGCCAACGCAAATATCGACCAGCTCGCCGAAATAATCCCTGCAAAGCTCCGCAACCGCAAAATCCGCCTTGTTGGAAACCACCGCGACCTTTTTCCCGCGCGCCTTCAGCTCGCGCAGCATATCCATAATGCCCGCGTAAGGCTTGGTGTTGTCGCAGCAGTGCTGCCCGTAGTGGCGCTTGAAAGAGTCAAAAGCGCGCTCAAAATCTTCCGATGAAATGTCGCTGGGCAAAGCCCGCTGCATCAGCTTGCGTATGCCGTTGCCCACAAAACCGCATACCTCCTCGCGCGTGTGAGCCTGTCCGCCCGCACCCTGAACCGCAAAATTCGTGCTTGCCGTCAGGTCATCAAGTGTGTCCAGCAGCGTGCCGTCAAGGTCAAAAATATATGTCGAATACTGCTTTGCGTCAAACAGCACAGGCTGAAATCCCTCGCAGCGCCGCGTGTCCATAAGCGCGTCAAAGTCCGCCTCATCAAAGCTTTCAGCACCCGTGAACATCAGCTCGTATGTCACACCCTCGTATCGAATGTACCTGTCCGTGTGCCTGAATCCCGCACGCAGATAGAACTCCTCGCGCCGCTTGCGCTGTGGGTAGTTTTCCGCGCTCTTGTCAAGCGCCTCTATCTCCAGCACGATCTGCCTGCCTGCGTAGTGAGAGCAAATGCTGCGTATCACCTCGCTGCCCAAGCCCTTGCCGCGCAGCGCCTTGTCTATCGCAAAATAGCATACATATGCCGTGTGCCCGTGCAGGCACATCACAACCATACCTGCCGCCTCGCTCGAGTGCATCAGCGCAAAAACGTCCAGCTTGCCCTCGTCAGCCAGCCGCAGCATTATGTCCAGCCCGAACCTCTCCTGCGGCGGAAAAGCCTCCGTGTAGATCGCGTTTAACGCGTCAAAGCGGTCATCACCGCTGTATATCTTCTCTATCTCCAATTCATAGACCTCCAATCGTCTGTATTGATTTTACCACGCGTAGCCGAACCTGTCAACTGTTGACTTGCGCCGCCTCTTGTGGTATGATAAAACAAAAAGGCAGGTGGTAAAATGGAACTTCTGATCGGCGCAGCCGCAGTTTTCGGACTTTTGTACCTGCTCGGTGTCGAGCTCATGACGCTTTTGAGCATCGTGCAGATGATCCTTACATTCTTGTCCGCGATATTCCTGCTGTTTTTCGTTTTCTGCGATTTCCTCCTGCTGTTTTTCTCAAAAAGATACGCCGCACAGCTCGTCGGCATACAGCCCACGCAGACCGATGAAAACGGCGAACAGAAAAAAGGGATGATGTATAAAGCCGCATATTACCTCGTTGACGGCGAACAGCTGCGCAATTGGTTCCCTGCCGAAACGCTCGGCGCAAGGCGGATATACAGCCGCAGCGAATGCTTCGTGCGTATCGCGCGCCTTGGCAAAAAGCGCCTCGTCTTTGACCGCCACAGTATGCTCATCGTCATTTCGGGCACCGTCCTTATGGGACTTTGCTCGATAGGCTTGTGCGTCTATTGGCTCATCAGCCTCGGGCTCTTGTGATAATAAACCAAAACGGGTATACCGCACCGCGCAGTATACCCGCTTTTTTATCTCAGCCCGAATTTTTCGTTGATAAGCCGTATCTCACCCACCGCCAGCGTCAGCGGAAGGTCAATAAGCCGCTGATTTTCAGAGCCGCGGAACATAAGCGAGATGTTCTTTTTCGCAAGTACGAATTCACCGTCGACCAGAACATCTATCATCGACAGCATCTCGTCCGTGACCTCGCACCGCGCGCGGCTTGGCTTTAACAGTTCCTCGTCAAGCACATACCCCGTGTAGCACCAGATGTTCTTATCAGGGAAGCGCGAACGTACCTGCCGCAGAAACGGGACGAGAGCGCGCTGATTTTCAGGCTCGAAGGGCTCGCCGCCAAGCAGCGACAGCCCGTCAATGTAATCGGGCGAGAGCATCTCAAGCAGTTCGTCAGCCGTCTGCTGCGTGAACGGCTTGCCATAGGAAAAGTCCCACGTCTGCGGGTTAAAACAGCCCTCGCAGTGATGCGTGCAGCCCGAAACGAACAGGCTCACCCGCACTCCCAAGCCGTTGGCAATGTCATAGTTTTTTATCTCACCGTAGTTCATAGGTTATCTCTGCTTTCATGTTGATTCAGGTGAAGTACGAGGACTTTGTGTACTTATGATGTATTATTGGAGAGTCTCTCTTGGGAGTGTTTTTTCTCAAACTCTTTTTTCTGAACTCTACTACTTTTTCGTTATTTGGGTCGTAGACCCAAATAACGAAAAAGCAATAAAAGGTTTAGGAAGAGGGGTAAAGCGACCTGCGGTCGCTTGCGAGAATATCCAACGGATATTCTCGGGGGGATAACGGAGTAACCGTTACCACGGTTACTCCCAAGAGAACGGCTTTGCCGTTCTCGACCTTCGTCCAAAAGGGTTTCCCCCAGCCTGCGTGCGTCCCTGATTCCAGAACTGCGTGCCGATGTAGCCGCAGGTGCGCCGTGCAACGTTCATCTTTGACTGGTCGCGGTTGTGGCACTTGGGGCATTCCCATACCAGCTTGCCGTCATCGTTTACTATCTGTATCTCGCCGTCGTAGCCGCACACCTGGCAGTAATCGCTCTTGGTGTTCAGCTCCGCGTACATAATGTTGTCATAGATGAATCTTATGACTTTAAGCACCGCAGGGATGTTCCCCTGCATATTCGGTACCTCAACATAGCTTATCGCGCCGCCGGGGGAGAGGTGCTGGAACTGCGACTCGAATTTGAGCTTTGTGAACGCATCTATCTTCTCCGTAACGTGAACGTGATAGCTGTTAGTGATGTAGTTCTTGTCCGTGATGCCCTCTATTATGCCGAAGCGCTTCTGCAAGCATTTTGCGAACTTGTATGTAGTGCTTTCAAGCGGCGTGCCGTATATGGAGAAATCAATGTTCTCCTTTGCCTTCCAGCGCTTGCACGCATCGTTCATGTACTGCATTATCTCCAGCGCAAAAGGCGTAGCCTCCTTGTCGGTGTGGCTCTTGCCCGTCATGTACTTGACGCACTCGTACAGCCCCGCGTATCCCAGCGAAATAGTCGAGTATCCGCCGTACAGCAGCTTGTCGATAGTCTCGCCCTTTTTCAGCCTTGCCAGCGCGCCGTATTGCCACAGTATCGGCGCAGCGTCCGAAAGCGTGCCCTTGAGCCTGTTGTGGCGCTCCATAAGCGCGCGGTAGCAAAGGTCAAGCCTCTCGTCAAATATCTGCCAGAACTTTGACATATCCTTGCCCGATGAAAGCGCGATGTCCACCAGATTAAGCGTAACAACGCCCTGATTGAATCTGCCGTAGTATTTCGGCTTGCCGTTCTCGTCAACATACGGTGTCAGGAAGCTGCGGCAGCCCATGCAGGTGTAGCAGTGACCCTCGCCGTTCTTGTCCACTTTCAGTTTGAGCATAATCTTTTCGCTGATGTAATCAGGTACCATTCTCTTTGCCGTGCATTTTGCAGCCAGCTCGGTCAGATAGTAGTAAGGCGTGCCGGGGTCGATGTTGTCCTCCTCAAGCACATAAATAAGCTTTGGGAACGCAGGTGTTATCCATACGCCGTCCTCGTTCTTTACACCGAGTATGCGCTGCTTGAGCACCTCCTCGATTATCATCGCAAGGTCAGCCTTTTCCTGCTCGCTGCGCGCCTCGTTGAGATACATAAATACCGTCACAAAGGGAGCCTGTCCGTTTGTTGTCAGCAGCGTCACTACCTGATACTGTATCGTCTGAACGCCCCTTGTGATCTCCTCGCGCAAGCGCTTTTCTGTAACCTCGTCTATCCTGTCCTTGTCAGCCTCAACACCAAGCTCCTTGATCTCCTCGATCAGTTCAGCCCTGATCTTTTCGCGGCTTATCTGTACAAACGGCGCAAGGTGCGTAAGGCTGATGCTCTGTCCGCCGTACTGATTGCTCGCCACCTGCGCGATTATCTGCGTTGCGATGTTGCACGCCGTCGAGAAGCTGTGCGGCTTTTCTATAAGCGTGTCGCTGATGACCGTGCCGTTTTGCAGCATATCCTCCAGATTGACCAGATCGCAGTTGTGCATATGCTGCGCAAAATAATCCGTGTCGTGGAAATGTATTATGCCCTTCTTGTGCGCCTCAACGATGTCAGGCGGCAAAAGCAGTCTGTTTGTGATGTCACGGCTCACCTCGCCCGCCATGTAGTCACGCTGAACGCTGTTTACAGTCGGGTTCTTGTTAGAGTTTTCCTGCTTGACTTCCTCGTTGTTGCACTCGATAAGCGTGAGTATCTTGTTGTCGGTCGTGTTCGCCTTTCTCACAAGGTATCTCGTGTAGCGGTACTTGACGTAGCGCCGCGCCAGGTCGAAAGCGCCCTTGGACATTATCTGGTTCTCGACCATATCCTGTATCTCCTCGACCGATACAGCCCTGCCCATCTTGTTGCACTTGTACTCAACGTATTCGGCGATGTCCTTTATCTGCTCGCGCGTCAGTTCGTTCTTGTGATCGGCTTCATTCGCCTTTGATATCGCGTTGACGATCTTTTCGATGTCGAAGATCTCCTCCGAGCCGTTCCTTTTGATTATCTTCATAGGTTCCTTCTCCTCATTATAATTTTTTTAAAGCATAGTCAAGTGATCTTTATCTGTCAAAGCACAATATATTGTGGTCGGTGTATCCATTCGAGTACAGAATACTGTACTTTTACCACTCTCTCTTTATGTGCGCAACATTAAGTTTACACCAGTTTCTATAAAAAGTCTGTTGCATTTGCAACAAAAACGTGCTATAATACAATATGTAGTAAGCAACTTTGTTACAATGCACAATTTAGAGGGTGATTTTCTATGAAAACGCTACAACCGTTAACTCCCATTAACAAAACCCTGCTTGATGACTTTGCCGCCTGCTTCAAGCCCGTCAAGAAGAATTACAGCAGGGGAGAGGTCATAATGCGCCTTGATGACGACAACAAAAGCGTCGGCATACTCATCTCGGGCACCGCGCACCTCATCACCACAACCTTTGACGGCACCAAGACGATAATCGACTACTTCGAGCAGGGCAGCATCTTCGGCAGACGCTTTTCCCCCGGTACGCAGACCGACCCCTACACCGTCATAGCCAAAAACAGATGCACCGTATGGCTTGTCGATTACCTCAAAGTCATAACCCCCTGCGAAAAGCGCTGTGATAAGCATATCCGCCTTATAGACACCATGCTGCTCACTATGGCACAGCGCGCGCAGCTGCACGTCGAGGTGCTTGGCAAAAGAACGATACGCGGCAAGCTGCTGTCCTATTTTTATTACCTTTCCAAAGCGCGAAGCGCAAGGACTTTCACGCTCCCGCTTTCGCTTTCCGACCTTGCCGACTACATCTCCGCCGACCGCAGCGCGATGATGCGCGAGCTGAAAAAGCTCAACGAGGAGAAAATACTTATCTCCCACGCCTGCAAGATAACCATACTGAAGATAATACCGCTGTAAACAAAAAAAGGCGGAGCCGAAGCTCCGTCTTTTTATCATTTATTCGTCCTCGTAGGAAGGCTGTTTCTTTCCGAACAGACCGCCCGATCTTTTCTTTCCGCCGCCGAGCGTGAGCGTGAATATCCTGTCGCTCATAAATAACTTCAGCGCAAGGAACATACATACGCACAGCAGAACGAACTGGTAAGCAAGACCAATGAAATAGGTCGTGTAGTCACCGAACATAACGTTCTGGTTAGCGATGAACGAGTGTGTGAACGGTATCGCCATAGTAACATACTTGATAACAGGTGAAGCCGTCTTGACATCAATAAACATCGTAACAAAGTACGGTACCATAGCCAGCAGCATGATAGGCAGCTGCAAGGTCTGTGCGCTCTTTGCGTCCTTTGCCAGCGCACCGAGGATAATAGAGATAGACAGTACGATAAGTATCGTCATAAACATCTGTGCGCCGACAAGAATATAATCGCCAACGCTCATTGTCAGACCAAGGTTCTTGAGTATCTCCTCCGTGTTCTTGTCATCTGTCATTCCGCCCGTGATGCCTTCCATCATCTTGTTCATACCGAACATATAGACCGCAGCCTGAAGCGCAGCCACAATAGCAGCAGAAAGCATCTTTGCCGAGATGACCGACAGCCTTGAAACAGGCGAGGAAAGCAGCGTTTCCAGAGTCTTGTCAAGCTTTTCTGTCGAGATAGCGCCCATTATCATCTGTGAAGAATACATGATGAGCAGGAACATTATAATAGGTATCAGCATCGACTGTGACTGCATTATGCTTGAAACCGTCGAGCTTGCGACCTGATCCTGCTTGTCGGAAACTACCGTGAACTCCTCAAGCTTTATCGGGTCCTCCAGCTGCTTTATTGTAGCCTCGTTCAGCGAGCTTTTCGCATAAATAGTTGACTTGATACCCTTTTGCAGCATCTCCAGCGCAACCTTCGAGCCCGTGCTGATGTTTGAGAAAGTCGCGATAGATGACATTCTCTGTGCAAATATCACCTTTGCTATCTCGTGCTTTTCTACCTGCTCGGTAAAGCCCTTTGGAATGATAACAACGTTTTTGTAGTCCGAGTCTTTAAGCTCCTTTGTGTAGTCATCGGAGTTTACCTCAACTCTCTTGACTTCCATCTCCTCCATCTTGTCCATAACGTCAAGCATCATCTTTGTGAAGTCCGTATTATCCTTATCGCATATTGTGATAGTCGTAGCGTCCTTCTTAACGTCATCGACCGCCTTTGACATCGCCTTGCCCGCGAATATCAGAACGAAAACCATAAGAAACATCGTGGCGATAGTCGTAACGCTGAGCATCTCTTTAAGCTCTTTCCTTAAAAGTATCGAGAATTTCATCGTACAGTCACCACCTTTTCAAATACTTCCTCAAGGTTCTTTACACCGTACTTTGCAACAAGCTCTGGTGCAGCACCTACCTCAAGCAGATGTCCCTTTGAAATAATGCCTACTCTGTCCGATACATATTCGATCTCCAGCATGTTGTGCGACGAGAGCAAAAAGCTCATACCCTCCGCAGC
Organism: uncultured Ruminococcus sp.; assembly: GCA_902786965.1. GTDB lineage: Bacteria > Bacillota > Clostridia > Oscillospirales > Ruminococcaceae > Hominimerdicola. Next base: position 7,370 of record CADAEJ010000039.1, read on the forward strand.
CAGCTTTTTTATCATACGTCTTATCTCCAGCGCGTTGATTATGTCAAGACCCGAGGTCGGCTCGTCAAGTATAGCAAGCGCAGGCTTTGACATTATAGCCCTCGCCAGCAGAAGCCTTCTCTGCATACCTCTTGAATAGTTCGATATCTTGTCATTGAGCCTGTCGCCCAGCTCGCTTATCTCGCTGCCTCTTTTAACAAACTCCTCGACATCGCTCTTTTGTTTAGCGTAAATACCCGCCATAAAGCGCAGATATTCAACACCCTTCATAGTCTTGTAAGCGCCCGCCTCATCAGGCAGATAAGTAATGCACTCTCTTACCTTGTCAGGCTCTGTAAGAATGCTGTGACCGTCCACTACCGCATCGCCCTCTGTTGCCTTCAGCAGCGTGGAGATCATTCTGATAGTTGTGGTCTTGCCCGCACCGTTAGGACCGATAAGCGCGAATATCTCGCCCTTGCCGACCTGAAAGGTAACGTTTTCCGAAGCATATACGCCTTTTTTGTACTGCTTGGAAAGCCCCTTAACGTCAAGAACAACGTCCATATTATCTTCCCCCTTTTATTTTTTTGGTTAAAACACATAACCTTAATTATTTTAACACGATTTCACCGTGATGTCAAGCTAAATCGTCTGAATTATTCCCCCCGCCCCCCTATTGCCAAAACCGCAAAAGTGTGTTATACTATTGAGGTATTAAAAATAATGGAGGATATATTATGGCTGATGAAAAAAATATAAATGACCAGACCGCAGAAAATACCGAAAATACCGAGCGTGAGGGAAAAGGCAACGTCCTTGCAGGCTTTGTGCTGTTTAAAGACGCAAATGTCGATTGGCTGCGCTTCAAAAAGAACCTTGAAGACGACTGGGACATCACCTTTGACGACGAGATAAAGGACGGCGCAGTAGTTTTCAGCGTCGATGATATGAACGTAGCCTGCTCGCTTATGCCCAATCCCGTCCCCAACAACGAGGCGGTCGAAGCCGCAAAGCGCAACTATCTGTGGAAGAATGCCGCCGAGGAAACCGCAAAGCACGGCGCACATATGATAGTAGCCGTCCTCAATAAGTTTGATGCCCTCGACCAGCAGGAGCTTCTTGCAAAGGTGGCCTGCTCGCTGCTCAAGCTTGATAACGCCATCGGCATCTATAAAGCACCTACCGTCTACGAAAAGGACTTTTACATCAACTTTGCCAAAACTATCGACGAGGGCGAGTGCCCCGTGCCTATCTACGTCTATGTAGGCCTTTATTCCGAGAATGGCAAGGTCTATTCCTTCACATCGGGTATGTCCGTGTTCGGCAAGCTTGAAATGGAGGTGCTTGGCACCGAGCTTGAACCGAACGAGCTTCTGAGCTTTATGTTCACCATCTGCGAGTACGTCATCTCCGAGGATGTCGAGCTTAAAGACGGCGAGACCATCGGCTTCACCGAGGAGCAGAAGATACCCGTACACGTCAGCGCAGGCGAAGCAGTCCCGGGCGAAACGATAAAGCTCGGATAAAAGGTGCAGGGTATGAAAAGAGCATTCACACTTATCCTTGCCCTTGTCATGTGCGCAGCCTGTACCGCCTGCCTTGATAAAAACAGCAGCAGTAAAGCGGATAAAAGGGGCGACCTTGGCAAGCTCACCGCGCTCACGCCCTACGGCTCTACCGTCATCACAGGTATCCAGCTTGAGCATCAGGCTATGTGGCGCGACGACCCCGAGATAGAAGAAATTGTCCAAAAGCACGGTTTTTCCGCCACCAGCGAGTATTACGAGTTCGAGCTGAACGAGTGCTTTGAGGTCTATATCAAAGCCTCAACAAGAGATACATTTACCTGCTATGTCGTAAAGTATGACGAGAAAAAGGACTATAAGACCATCACCGAGGACGAGATAAAGCATTCGTGTATCGACAAAAGCCTTGAAGATCAATACCCCGATGAAAAAAACTACGGCGATATGGGCGGATTGTGCGTTGATAAGCAAAAAGGCGGCGCAACAGGAATATATGCAGTCGTCATCTTCCGTTTCGGCAAACCCGAGGCTATGATAAAGATAAAAGTAGTGCCCAGCACAGCCCCGTCCGCATCAGCCGTCTTAAAAGAACTTGAAAAACAGAAGAAGAAATAGTATCAAAATAAAAAACTGCTTTGGAGCATTCCAAGGCAGTTTTTGTGTTAATGCTATGAGTAATAATATGTTTTGAATGCTGTGGGAATTCTCTTGGGAGTGTTTTTTCTCAAACTCTCTTTTCTGAACTCTCTAATACTTTTCAGTGACGGGAGCTTGACTCCCGTTGCTGAAAAGTCATTAAAAGGTTTAGGAAGGGGGTCTGGGGGATAACCCTTCTCCAAAAGGGTTTCCCCCAGCTATCCAAAACGAACTATTCCCCCATGACCTTGACCATAACCGCCTTTTGCGCGTGCAGACGGTTTTCAGCCTCCTCAAAGATCTCGTCAGCGTGTGCCTCAAATACCTTCTCGGTTATTTCTTCCTCACGGTGAGCAGGCAGACAGTGCTGCACCATAGCATCGGGCTTTGCAGCCGCCATTATCTCGTCATTTATCTGGTAGCCCGCAAAAGCGACCTTGCGCTTTTCAGTCTCTGCTTCCTCGCCCATAGATGTCCATACGTCCGTGAACAGTACATCTGCGTCCTTTGCAGCCTCCAGCGGAACGTCCGTCATCGAGAACATATCGCCATAGCCCTTTGCAAATTCAAGCACCTGCGCGTCAGGCTGATAGTCCTTGGGGCAGGCGATGCTCACCTGCATACCGACCTTCAAGCCGCCCACGATAAGCGAGTTCGCCATATTGTTGCCGTCACCGATGTAGCACATCTTCAAGCCCTCAAAGCGTCCCTTGAACTCGCGTATAGTCATAAGGTCGGCAAGCACCTGGCAGGGGTGGCAGAAATCGGTCAGACCGTTGATGATAGGGATCGAGCCGTACTGCGCCAGATCCTCTACCTCCTTCTGATCGAATGTGCGTATCATGATCCCGTCAATGTAGCGCGAAAGCACACGTGCCGTGTCCTGTACAGGTTCGCCTCTGCCTATCTGCAAGTCACGGTTTGAAAGGAAAAGCGCCTGTCCGCCGAGCTGGTACATACCCGTCTCAAACGAAACTCTCGTTCTTGTCGATGATTTCTGGAATATCATACCCAGCGTCTTGCCCTTGAGTATCTTGTGTTCGATACCGTTCTTGTTCTCGTATTTGAGCTGGTCAGCAAGGTTGAGTATGTCCATTATCTCCTCTTTTGAAAGGTCGAGTAATTTCAGTAAATGCTTCATTTCATTGTCCTCCTTAGTTGTCAAGAATATCTTTGAGAATAGCCATTCCCGTCTTTATGTTTTCATCGCTGATGTTCAGCGGCGGCAGAAAACGCAGCTTCTCCTTTGCCGTGAGGATAAGCAAGCCCCTTTGCGCACACTGTACAAGAATGTCCGCAGCCTTTTTCGTTTTGAGCCTTACACCTATCATAAGTCCCAGACCGTCAACGCCCGCTACCTCGTCTATCTGCGCCAGCAGCTCCCTGAAAAGCTCTGCCTTGCGGTTTATTTCGTCTATGAAGCCGGGGCCCGTGACCGTGTCTATAACCACATTTCCGCCCGCACAAGCCAGCGGATTTCCGCCGAATGTCGAGCCGTGTGTGCTTTTTGTCAGCACATCACAGCACTTCTCGTCAGCCAGGCACGCACCGATAGGCACACCGCCCGCAAGACCCTTTGCAAGCGTGGTGATGTTGGGCTTTACACCGAAAAGCTCTGATGTCAGCAAAGCACCTGTCCTGCCGATGCCCGTCTGTACCTCGTCAGCAATAGTGAGAATATCGTCCTTTGCGCACTCTTCAAATATCGCGTCAACAAACTCCTTTGTCAGCGGGCATACACCGCCCTCGCCCTGTACGAACTCAAACATCACCGCACAGACCTTGCCCTTGTTTTCCGCAAGCTTTGCTTTAAGGTCATCAATGTTGTTCGCCTCAACGTTCACAAACCCCTCAACAAACGGGAAAAAGTAGTTGTGGAAAACCTCCTGTCCCGTTGCCGAAAGTGTCGCTATCGTCCTTCCGTGGAACGAGTTGACCAGCGTTATGATGATGTTTCTCTGCGCGTCCTTTCCGTACTTGTCAAAGCTGTACTTTCTTGCAAGCTTTATCGCACACTCGTTAGCCTCCGCACCCGAGTTTCCGAAGAACACCTTTTTGTATCCTGTGCTTGTGCAAAGCTTGTCGGCAAAGTCCGCCTGCACCTTTGTGTAGTAGTAGTTCGATGTGTGCTGAATGCTCCTTGCCTGTGCGCAAACAGCGTCAGCCCATTTCTCGTTGCAGTACCCGAGGCTGTTCGTGCCTATGCCCGAGCCGAAATCTATGTACTGCTTTGCGTCCTCGTCAGTGGCAGTCTGTCCCTGCCCCTTTTCAAGCACTATGTCAAGACGGCCGTACGTCCCCATAACGTGCTCGTTGAATTTTTCTATCGTTCCCATTTTACTTTCCTCCGATCACTTATCTCCTGAAAAAAATAAGTACTGTTATTGCAAGTATACATACCCCGTAAATAAGCACCATAACAAAGCGCACAATGCCTTTTTTGCGGATACAGCTGTCCGTCAGCATACTTATCAGCGCAATGTATGCAAGTATGTAGTAGAATATATCGCTCACATTTATGAACCGCGAAACTACACCGATACCCAGCGCTGCGATAAGGCAGCACAGCGTAACGATGCCAGTCACCTTCAAGGCGGTCTTTTTTGCTTTATCGTCCATATGAGTATTATATCAGATGCCTTAAATGAACTGCGTGCCGATGCCTTCGTTAGTAAGCAGCTCGATAAGTATCGAGTGAGGTATCCGCCCGTCAATGATAGATGTCTTTCTGACACCTCGTCTGACAGCCTCCACACAGCAGTCAATCTTTGGTATCATACCGCCGCTGATGATGCCCTTGTTTTTAAGGTACGGCACCTCGCTGACGTTTACCGTCGGTATAAGTGTCGATTCATCGTCCTTGTCCTCGAGCAGTCCGACAATGTCTGTCATCAGTATAAGGTTTTCAGCTCTCAGGCACGCCGCTATCCTCGAAGCCGCCGTGTCCGCATTTATGTTGTAGCTCTGACCGTCCTCGCCTATGCCGACCGTCGAGATTATCGGCACATAGCCGTTGTTCAGCGCGTCGATTATCGGCTTTGTCGTTATCTTCTTGATGTCGCCCACGTAGCCAAGGTCAACCTCGCCCGTCAGCTTTTGTGCAACTATCATCTGACCGTCACAGCCGCACAGACCAAGCGCCTTGCCGCCGTGCATCTGAAGCGCGCTGACAAGCTCCTTGTTCACCTTGCCGCACAGTACCATCTTTACTATGTCGATAGTCTCCTCGTCCGTGTAGCGCAGTCCGCAGATAAACTTGCTTTCCTTGCCCACTCTCTTGAGCATCGCGTTTATCTCCGGTCCTCCGCCGTGAACGAGCACGACCTTTATGCCTACCATGCTCAAAAGCACGATGTCATTCATCACCGCGTCCTTCAGCTCGTTGTTGGTCATAGCGTTTCCGCCGTACTTTACCACAACGATCTTGTCGTGATATTTCTGAATGTACGGCAGCGCGTCAATAAGCACCTGCGAGCGCATATTGTTTTTCAGTTCCATTTTTACTCCTCACTCTCTTTATAATCCTCATCGGCCCCGAGCAGCGCGTCCATCGTCATCTGATCGGGCAGCTCAAGCTCGTCCATTTCCGTGTCGATCTTTTTCGGCTGTATACCGTTTCCGTAGTCGGTAACGATAGTCCTCTGATATTTTCTGATAGGCTCGGCAGCCTGATTTATCCTGCCGTACCCCTTTGAGTTTTCGCTGATGAATTCATTCCGCCTGTCTCTGTCTATCAGAAGCGTCCTGATTATCTCAAAAACAGTCGAATAGTCCCTTGTCATGTAAATACCGCTGTGCTGGTAAGCACCGTTGAAGATCACAGGGAAATCAGGCTCGTTAGTCGCAAATATCACGTTGCCGATCTTCTCGCCGCGCTGCTCGGGCAGAACATACAGAATGTCGTTGATGTCCGTGATGTCAACGTCCTCTCCGTGCCGCGCGATTATCCGCCTGTCCGTGATAAGATACTTTATCTTGCCGATAGCCTCAAGATCGGGGCTGAGGTCGATAAAGTGCCAGTAGATAAGCACGATAGTCGTGTAAACGAACGGGAACGCGAGCGCCATAACAATAAGCACCGTCCGCGACGTGTCATTGAGCCACATTATGAACAGCACCGCCGCCGCAATAAGTATCCCCGCGCCGATAAGAATAGATCGCAGATCGAAATATCTCTTGAATATCTTCGTGTGTTTTTTCTTTTGCTTTGGCACCTGCCCCGAGCATTCAAACATTATCTTCTCGTCCTCCAGCAGATACGCCCTGTACAGCTTGATTATCCTCTGATTTTCCTCCAGTGATATGTCCGTGTTCAGCGGCATCTTGTAGTATTTTTCAAGGTCACCGTTAATACCGTAATTCTTGTAATACATAAGTAATCTCCCCGTTTTGTCATCTGTTTGTTTTTATTTCTCTCATCATTTTCAGCCTGTGCGCCTCATTCTCGCCAAAGCCGGACTTTTTATAAAAAGGTATCTTGTCAGGCATAGCCGCAAGCTCCACAGCGACCTTCGTGCCGCCCACGCCATTCTCGTCCGCGTATTTCAAAAGCTCATCAATAAGCGCCCTGCCAAGCCCGCGCCCCTGATATTCAGGGTGGACAACAACGTCCTTGATGTAATAGCAAAGCCCCTTGTCGCCGATCATCCGCGCCATAGCCACGCACCTGCCGCCGTCGCAAATGCTCACCGTAAACAGCGTGTTTTCAAGCGCAAGCTCCACCTGTTCAATACTCGGCGCGCCGCCCCATACGCTTTCCCACAGCTCTATGAACTGACGGGCAGTCAGCTCGCCGTGCTTTATTACATAATTGCCGCTGTCTATCAACTTCTGTAATCTCCGTTTATCTTGACGTAATCGTAAGTCAGATCGCACCCGTAAGCAGTCGCCGAGCCGACGCCGTCACCTACGCTCACGATTATCTGTATCTCGTCCTCAAGCAGAACCTTTTTAGCGACCTCCTCGGAGAACTCAACACCTGCACCGTTTTCGCAAACGTGTACCTCTCCCGCCTTTGAGCACAGCTTGACGTCCACCTTGCCGATGTCAAACTCCGCGTCCGCGTAGCCGACAGCGCACAGCACGCGCCCCCAGTTAGCGTCCGCACCGAACATCGCGCACTTGAACAGGGGAGAGCATATAACGCTCTTTGCAATAACGATAGCCGTGTCCGTGTCCTTTGCCCCGCTGACCTTGCACTCAAGCAGCTTTGTAGCGCCCTCGCCGTCCTTTGCCAGCATCTTTGTAATGTTCATCATAACAATGTAAAGCGCCTGCTTGAACTTCTCAAAGTCCTCGCCCTCGGCCGTTATCTCCGCGTTGCCCGCAAGACCGTTCGCCATTACCGCCAGCGTGTCGTTTGTAGACTGGTCGCCGTCCACCGATAAGCAGTTGTAGGTCACCTTAACGTTTTCCACCAGCGCCTTTTTGAGCATCTGCGCAGATACCGCACAGTCGGTAGTCACCACGTTGAGCGTTGTCGCCATGTTCGGGTGTATCATTCCGCTGCCCTTGCCCATCGCACCTACCCGGCAGACCTTTCCGCCAAGCTCAAACTCCACCGCGACCTCTTTCTTTACCGTGTCAGTCGTCATTATCGCAGTAGCCGCCTCGATGTTCCTGTCGTATGCAAGCCCCGCAAAAAGCTCGTCTATCTTTCTCTCCACAGGCTCAATAGGGAAGACCTGCCCGATAACTCCCGTCTGCGCCACAAGCACCTCCTCGGGCTTGATGTTCATACGCTCTGCGACAAGTCCGCACATTCTGTAAGCCTTCTGCTCGCCGTCAGCGTTGCAGGTGTTGGCGTTTTTTGAGTTGAGGATAAACGCCTGCGCCCTGCCGCCCGTCGCCGCAAGATTTTTCTGCGATACCGTCACAGGTGCGCCCTTGACCTTGTTCTGCGTGAACACCGCCGCAGCGCTGCACATCACATCGCTCACCACCAGGCACAGATCGTTTTTCATATTGCTTATAGGGCTTTCATTCCCGTCATTTGCACCGTGCGGATCCTTTATCCCGCAGTAAAGTCCATTCGCCTTAAAGCCGCGTGCCGCGCAAACACCGCCCTCAATGTATTCAAAGCCGTCAAATGCAGCCTTTGTGATTTCCTTGCTCATTTTTATGCACCTCATATCAGTCCGTATTTTTCTTTCAAAGTAAGTATCCGCCTGACGCTGCTCTCGATCCTCTCCACGCTGATCCGACCGCTTTTAACAGCGTTCATAACGCCGCCGTAGGCTATCGGCAGCGAAGTCGGCATAAGCAGTATGTCAGCGCCCGCCTCAAGTATCTTAACAGGTATCTCTCCCGGGGGAGTGTTCTTGCTGACCGCGCCCATACCCAGCGAGTCTGTGATTATCACTCCCTCAAAGCCGAGCTCGCCGCGCAGCTTGTCGGTGAGTATCGCCTTGCTCATTGACGCAGGCGTGTTGTCACCCGTCACCTTTGGCAGCGAAACGTGCGCCGCCATCACCATATCCGTTTCATCAAGACTTGCGATAAACGGCACAAGCTCCCTTTTGAGTAGCTCCTCCCACGTCCTGTCCACAACAGCCGCACCGTAATGCGAATCCTCCGCCGTGTCGCCGTGCCCGGGGAAGTGCTTCAGGCAGGTCATCATACCCTGCTCGTGAAACCCCTTTACGCAGGCGTTCACCATCACCGAGACCGTTTCAGCGTCTCTGCCGAAAGCCCTGTCACCGATGACCGTGTTGTACGGGTTTGAGAAAACATCCGCAACAGGTGCAAGGTCAAGGTTCATTCCGTACTGCTTCATATACTTCCCGATAGTCTGCCCCACATCGTGAGCCTTGCCCGCATCGCCGGAGCTTCCCACCGTAAGCATACTTGCAAACTGCATCACCTTGAAATCGGGGTCCTGCGCTATTCGCGTGACGTTCCCGCCCTCCTCGTCTGCCGTTATGAACAGCGGATATGCAGATGCCGACTGTAAGCCGCTGCTGAGCTTTGTGAGCTGTTCGGGGTCCTTGATGTTGTCCGCAAAATACACAACACCGCCAACGTGATACTGCGAAAGCGCAGCCTTTACGCTGTCATCGCACACAGTAACGCTGCCGCCCTGCGTTTTTTTCATATCAAGCGCCGATGCTCTTACAACAAACAGCTGACCTATCTTTTCTTCAAGCGTCATTTTTGCCATAAGCTCGCCGACCTTGTCCTTTTTCTCGGGGATAGCCGTCGTCGTTGCCGCGGTAGTCGCTGCCATCGTAGTTGTAGTCGCAGCCGATGCCGACCTACTCGCAGCAGCCGAAGTCGTTGTCGATGCACTGCTCGTGCCCTGCGTGACCTGCTCGCCGCGCGCCTCGCGTATCGAGCTTTCACCGCAGGATGCAAGCATCATCGCTGCGCAAAGCACAGCTGTTATCAAGCGTTTTTTCATAGCCTTTTCAAACTCTTTTTCATGTAGACCACATCTTCCATCGGATTGTCATAGTACGCCGCGCACTCTTCAAACCCGAACTTTTTGTACAGATGTATCGCGCTTTGCAGGGGAGTTATCGTGTCAAGCACCATTTCCTCAAAGCCGTCCCTTTCAGCCGTCTCGATTATCGCCGCGATAAGCTGCCGCCCTGCGTGAAGCTCCCGGTACTGCGGCTTAACAAACAAACGCTTCATCTCGCAGCGCCTGTCATCGTGCCTGTGATACGCCACGCACCCGATGACCGTTCCGTCATCGTTCACTGCGCACAGCAAGCGTCCCTCGGGGTAGGAGTATTTCACAGCGAGGTCTTTTATCTCCTCGTCAAATCCCTGAAACGAAAGGTCGCGCCCGAGCGCCTTGTTGTATTCGCCTATCAGCTCGGTTACCTCTTTTGTGTACCCCTCGCCGCTGACTATCTTCACATCATCACTCCGCTCCGCTCTCTGCCCGCCACTTTTCAGCTTCTTCGATCTTTTTATTTATTATCTCCAGAGCCTTGTCATCCTCCAAATAGAAAAGGTTCTTCTGTGGAAGCGTGTTGCAAACAAGCTGTCCCAGCCGAATGTCAGGCTGAAGCTTCCATAGCTTTTTCAGTTGCTCGCACATCTCATCTATTCTCTTTGGGTCGCGCATATCATCACTCCAAGTCCGTGTACTTGTTTCTGTAATACAGGTCCTCTCTTACCGTGAAGCCCTGCTTTTCCCAGAAACCGTTGCCTTGTTCGTTGTCGGTGAAAGCTACCAGAGCGACCTTTCGTATGCCCTCGTTTTTCAAAGCCTGCATCGCATTCTCAACAAGTGTCCTGCCGATGCCCTGCCCCTGATATTCCCTCATCACCGAAACGTGGTGGAAAAACCCTCTGCGTCCGTCGTGCCCTGCCATTATAACTGCGATGACCTTTCCGTCATCCTCGGCAACAAAGCTGGTGTTCGGGTTTCGCTTGATATACTTGTCAAGCCCCTCAAAGCTGTCGTCAATGCTCACCGCACCGTTAGTCTCCTGACCCGTGCTGCGCCATACCTCGTGCAGCGCGTCGTGGTCACTTGCTTTCATATTTCTGTATTTTATCATTTTTGTCCCCTATAATTATGATTTCTTATTCCAGTCCCGTTGCCTCGTCAATGCCAAGCATGATGTTCATGCACTGCACAGCCGCACCGCTTGCACCCTTTCCAAGATTGTCAAGCCGCGAGCAAAGCAGTATCTGCTCGTCATTTCCGCAAACGAATATCTGCATATTGTTGGTTCCCGCAAGCGTGTTCGCAGGCAGGAAACCGTCAGGCAGAGTATCCTTTCCGCCAAGCTCCATCACCTTTACAAAATGCTGCCCCGCGTAGTGCGCACTCATTATCTCGTGAATGTCCGCAGGCGTGTACTTTTTCGTCAGACACCTGCTCACCAGCGGAAGCGTCACCACCATTCCCGCAAAGTAATCATCAACTATCGGGTTGAACATCGGCGGATATTTCAGCCCGCAGACCGCCTGCATCTCGGGCAGATGCTTGTGCGTCTGACCCAGCGCGTACTGCCTGGGCGAACACATCTCAAACGTCTTGTCCGCACCCTCGATAGCCGCTATCATCTTTTTTCCGCCGCCGCTGTAGCCCGATACCGCGTGAGCAGTAACAGGGTAGTCCTGCGGCAGAACGCCTGCCTGTACCAGCGGATAGCAAAGTGAGATAAATCCGCTTGCGTAGCACCCCGGCACCGCAACTCTCTTTGAATTGCGAATGTTCTCTCTGTGCCTCTCGCTCAGCTCGGGGAAGCCGTAATCCCATTCGGGATTTGTCCTGTGCGCCGTAGATGCGTCAATAATGCGCACCTCGGGATTTGTGCAAAGGCTCACAGCCTCGCGCGCCGCCGCATCGGGCAGACACAAAAACGTAATATCGGACGAGTTTATCATCTTCGCCCTCTCCGCGCTGTCCTTGCGCTTGTCCTCGTCAATAAGCAGTATCTCCAGGTCGTCGCGCTTTTCAAAGCGCTCAAATATCTTCAGCCCCGTAGTGCCTTCTTTTCCGTCTATAAAAACTTTGGTTTTCATTTTCTTTCCTCTAATCATCAAGAATTTTTCTGTATTTTTTGTCCTCGTGCAAGCGCCTGTCCCTGCGCGCCTTTTTCTGCTGTTCGATAAGCTTTTTGTCCGCAAAGATGTTTCCGATACCGCTTCCGAAAAGCATACCGAAAAGCGTGGTCACAAAAATATTCGGCTGTATCGCCCTGAAATTTTCAAAAAGAATATATTCCGCAGCCACTATTGGCAGCATCGCAAACGGCATATATATCCGTATCCCGCAGCCCCTCGCGTAGATAAAGCACCCCGCAAGCGTCAGCACAGGGTACAGCAGCATAAAGCACAGAAACAGCATAAATGCGTCCTGCAAAACATAGTTCGTCAGCAAAAACATAGCGTTTGTCACGCACGCCCACACCGCAAGAAATATACAAGCCCACCGCACAGGGTGCGACGTCAGACTATCAGAAAACCCCGATCGCATTTTCAACATACTTGATCTGTTCCTTTACCGTTTCAGGCGCAGGACCGCCCGCGCTCTTTCTCTGCATAACGCAGGTGTCAAGGCTTATCGCATCAAAAACATCACTGTCGAACTTATCGCACAGCTTTTTGTACTCCGAAAGCTCCAGATTCTCCAGCGTGCAGCCTTTTTCAATGCAGGTGTGTACCAGCGTGCCCGTTATCTTGTACGCATCTCTGAAAGGCATACCCTTCTTAACGAGGTAATCCGCGCAGTCAGTCGCGTTAATAAAGCCCTTGGCAGCCGCCGCCCTCATATTCTCGGGCAGTACCTTCATCGTCGCGAGCATCGGATCAAACGTCACAAGGCACAGCTTGACCGTGTCGATAGCGTCAAAAATAGCCTCCTTGTCCTCCTGCATATCCTTGTCATACGCAAGCGAGATACCCTTCATCATCGTCAGCAGCGTCATAAGATCGCCGTAGACTCTGCCCGTCTTGCCGCGGATAAGCTCCGTAACATCGGGATTTTTCTTTTGCGGCATTATCGACGAGCCCGTAGCGTAAGCGTCATCGAGCTCTATGAACTTGAACTCCCACGAGCACCAAAGAATTATCTCCTCTGAAAATCTTGAAAGATGCATCATCAGTATCGAAAGCGCCGAGCAAAGCTCTATGCAGAAATCCCTGTCCGAAACGCCGTCCAGCGAGTTCTGTGTTATCTCCTCAAATCCGAGCAGCTCGCACACCCTCTGCCTGTCGATAGGATAAGTCGTCCCCGCGAGCGCACCGCTGCCAAGCGGCATCCTGTCCGTTCTGCCGTAAGCGTCTTTGAGCCTGCCAAGATCTCTCACAAACATATTTGCGTAAGCCATCAGATGATGTGCAAAGGTTATCGGCTGGGCTCTTTGCAGGTGCGTGTAGCCGGGCATTACCGTCAGCGTGTGCTTTTTTGCGATGTCCGTGACCGTCTGCGTCAGCTTTTTGAGCAAAGCGATGATCTCTTTTATCTCGTCCTTGAGCGTCATTCTTATATCCAGCGCCACCTGGTCATTCCTCGACCTCGCCGTGTGCAGACGCTTGCCCGTGTCGCCGAGCCTCTTTGTCAGCTCCGCCTCAACGAACATATGTATGTCCTCGGCATTTGGGTCAAACTCCAGCCTGCCGCCCTCTATGTCGTCAAGTATCTCCTTCAGACCCTTTACGATAGCCTCACTTTCGCTCTTTTCGATGATACCGCATTCGCCCAGCATCGTCGCGTGCGCGATAGAGCCCGTGATGTCCTGCCTGTACATTCTCGCGTCGAATTTTATCGACGAGTTGAAGTCATTGACCCTCTCATCGACCTCTTTTGTAAATCTTCCTGCCCACATCTTCTGAGCCATTACAAAACCACCTTTGCAAAATAGTTGGGGGAAACCCTTTTGGATGAAGGTCGAGAACGGCTTTGCCGTTCTCTTGGGAGTAACCGTGGTAACGGTTACTCCGTTATCCCCCCGAGAATATCCTTTGGATATTCTCGCAAGCGACCGCAGGTCGCTCTCTGCAAGAGAGTGCCCAATTATGCTGCAAGAGTGATTATTAAACTGAATGTGACAGAAAATAATCTCTTGCAAAACAAAAAACATATGGGCAAAACGATCCCCTGCGGAACCGTTCTGCCCTTTGCTGCTGTTTTAGTTGTTTTCCTTTTCGTGCTGTTCAAGGAGCTTGGAGATATCTATTCCGTTGATCTTCATGCCCTCGATCTTGCAGTCATTGATCTCAACATTTGAAAGGTCACAGTGTATAAACTGCGAGTTTTTCAGGTCAGGGTTTTTGAATTCCACATTGTTCATTATCGAACAGCCGAATCTCGTGCTGCTCAGGTTAACGCCGAGGAATCTTGAATTGACCATATAAATGTCCGTGAAATCAGCGCCGCGCATACTTGCATCGTTGAAGATAGCGCTGTCCATGTTCACATCATTGAATTTTGCCTCTTTGAGATTGACATTGTCAAACGTCGCACTTCCAAGGTTAACGTCCTCAAAAGTTGAGTTCGGCAGGCTGTCGTAGGATATCTCCACCTTTTTGTCCAAAGCAGGCTCAAAGGTTTTTTTTACATCTGACATAACGGTTACCTCCTTCAAAAAGATTTTATGATAAAATTACTTGTTGTTGTTTCTCTTCTGCTCGAGCTTTGCCCTTACCTTGATAGGCAGACCGAACAGATTGATGAATCCTGCTGAATCAGCCTGATTGTAAACATTGTCCTCATCGAATGTAGCAACTTCCTCATCATACAGAGTGTACGGAGATGTAACGCCCGCATTGATGATGTTGCCCTTGTACAGCTTGAGCTTAACGTCGCCCGTAACAGTTTTCTGAGTTTCCGTAACGAAAGCGCTCATAGCCTCACGCAGAGGAGTGAACCACTGACCGTTGTAAACGATGTCAGCAAACTTTATGCTAAGGTACTGCTTAACTCTTGCAGTCTCCTTGTCAAGCGTGATAGTCTCAAGTACCTCGTGAGCCTTGTAAAGGATAGCTCCGCCCGGTGTCTCGTAAACGCCTCTTGACTTCATGCCGACGAGTCTGTTCTCAACCAGGTCAGCAAGACCGATACCGTTAGCACCGCCCAGCTCGTTGAGCTTTGCAACTATCTGCTTGCCGTTCATCTTAACGCCGTCTATCTCGGTCGGCACACCCTTTTCAAAGTGTATAGTAACGTAGGTCGGCTTGTCAGGAGCCATTATCGGTGAAACGCCCATCTCAAGGAAGCCCGGCTTTTCGTACTGCGGCTCGTTAGCAGGGTTTTCAAGGTCAAGTCCCTCGTGAGAAAGATGCCACAGGTTCTTGTCCTTTGAGTAGTTAGTCTCTCTGTTTATCTTCAGCGGAATGTTGTGAGCCTCCGCGTAGTCTATCTCCTCATCTCTTGACTTGATGTCCCATATTCTCCACGGAGCGATTATCTTCATATCAGGAGCGAAAGCCTTGATAGCCAGCTCGAATCTTACCTGGTCGTTGCCCTTGCCCGTGCAGCCGTGGCAGATAGCGTCAGCACCCTCTTTGAGAGCTATCTCTGCGATCCTCTTTGCGATGATAGGTCTTGCAAAGGAAGTTCCCAGCAGATACTGGTTCTCGTAAACCGCACCCGCCTGAACGGTAGGGAATACATAATCAGTGATGAACTCCTCTGTCAGATCCTCGATGTACAGCTTTGAAGCACCCGTCTTGATAGCCTTTTCCTCCAGACCGTCAAGCTCTGTGCCCTGTCCAACGTCGCCCGAAACTGCGATTACCTCACAGTTGTCATAGTTCTCCTTCAGCCAGGGGATAATGATAGATGTGTCAAGTCCTCCCGAGTATGCAAGGACTACCTTCTTGATTTTGTCAGCCATAATGAATTCCTCCGAAAAAATAATAATCAAACGCATAAAAATGTGTCGTTAAGAATATTATACACTTTTATGCGGCTTTGTCAAGTGGATATACATATAAATTTTAATTTTATACACAATTTTGCGCAAATTACTGTATAAACACATAAAATATGCAGAATATTATACATTTTTGCAGACCTTTGCGCATCCTGCGTCCGTATCTGTGGATATTATACCACTTTTCCGCGCAAATTGCAACCATAAAAAGCTTGCAAATTCAAGATTTTTGGTGTATACTTATCATATACTTAACAAAATGAAAGGTGGCAGATTTATGTCCGATAAAATGACACAGCTCGGCTTTGAAAAACTCACAGGTGAACAGCTCACAGCGCTTGACCTCAACGCCTTCAAAAAAATAGGTCTTGACTGGATGCTCGTTACCGCAGGTGACGAAAACGGCTGGAACACCATGACGGCATCGTGGGGCTATGCAGGCGTCATCTGGGGGAAGAACGCTTTTCAGGTGGTCATCAGACCGCAGAGATATACCAAGGAGTTTATCGACAAAAGCGAGTATTTCACCATCTGCTTTTTCAGCGAGGAGCATAAAAAGGCGCTGTCCTTCTGCGGCGGCCACAGCGGCAGAGATTGCGATAAAGCAAAACAAACAGGGCTCGTCCCCGTTTTCACCGACGGCTCTACCGTCTTTGAGCAGGCATCGCTTGCCTTTGTCTGCAAAAAGATGTATGCCCAGCAGATGAGCCCCGATTGCTTTACCGATAAGTCCTGCATCGAGCAGTGGTATCAGGGCGGCGATTACCATACCCAGTATACAGGCGAGATAGTCGCAGCATATGTAAAAAAATAATGACTATCCTTGACAAATAAAAACGTGTGTGTTATATTAGCCTTAATAGTTGAAATGCAGCGATAAGAACAAGTAAGTCACCGCAATGCGTCCAGAGAGCTGTCGTTTTGGTGCAAGACAGTACGCAGACCCTGACCGAATACATCTTTGAGCAGACTGCCAAGAAAGCGAACAAGGCGTGAACGACCTTGCGCAAAGGCAGTACGGCGGCGTGCCGTTATAACGCAAAAGGCAGGGGGATACCTCTGCGAACAAAGGTGGTACCGCGATAATTCGCCCTTTGATGAGCAAATGCTTGTCAAAGGGCTTTTTGTTTTAAAAGGGGAGTAAAAATAAAGAACACCAACCGCGCAGATCATCAGCTGCCTGCTGCTTGCAAACAAACGCTATTGAGTATTCGGAGGATAAGAAAATGCATTTTGGCTTTTCATATGTCGGACTTATCTTTCTGATAATGCTCTTTGTCCCCAATATCATCTGGAGCAAAAATCAGCCGAAGGGCTACGAAGAATACGCCGCCAAAGAAAATAAAGTCCTGCTCACACTTGAAAGGATAGGCGAGGCGCTGGTAAGTACCCTGTGCCTTATCTTCAGCGATTTCAATATCCGCATCGGCAGGTGGAGTGCATTTCTTGCTGCGGCATTTGCGCTGATGATACTGTACGAAGTGTATTGGGTACGCTATTTCAAAAGCGAAAAGACAATGGCGGATATGTACAGTTCCATACTCGGTATCCCCGTTGCAGGCGCAACACTTCCCGTGCTTGCGTTCTTTCTGCTCGCAGTCTACGGCAAAAATATCCCGATGATGATAGCGGCAGTTATCCTCGGCATCGGGCATATAGGCATACATTTACAGCATAAAGATCAAATCAAATAAAAACGGAGGAAAAGAAAATGACTTGTTACGAAGAACTTGTAAGGCGCGGGCTTATCGCGCAGGTCACAGACGAAAAAGAGATAAGCGATATGATAAACAACGGAAAGGCTACCTTTTATATCGGCTTTGACCCCACAGCCGACAGCCTGCACGTTGGACACTTTATGGCGCTGTGCCTTATGAAAAGACTGCAAATGGCAGGCAATAAGCCTATCGCACTGCTCGGCGGCGGTACGGGAATGATAGGCGACCCGTCGGGCAAGACGGATATGCGCAAAATGCTCACCAAGGAAACTATCGAGCATAACGTAGAGTGCTTTAAAAAGCAGATGTCCCGCTTCATCGACTTTTCAGACGGCAAAGCAATGGTAGTCAATAACGCCGACTGGCTGCTCGACCTTAACTATATCGACGTTCTGCGCGAGGTCGGTGCCTGCTTCTCGGTAAATAAAATGCTCACCTTCGAGTGCTATAAGCAGCGTATGGAAAGAGGACTCACCTTCCTCGAGTTCAACTATATGATAATGCAGTCGTATGACTTCTATATGCTCTTCAAAAAGTACGGCTGCAATATGCAGTTCGGCGGAGATGACCAGTGGGCGAATATGCTCGGCGGCACAGAGCTTATCCGTAAAAAGCTCGGCAAGGACGCACACGCAATGACCATCACCCTGCTTCTCAATTCCGAGGGCAAGAAAATGGGCAAGACCGAAAAGGGCGCAGTCTGGCTCGATGCCGAAAAGACCAGCCCGTACGATTTCTACCAGTATTGGAGAAACGTCGGCGACGCGGACGTTATCAAGTGCCTCAAAATGCTGACCTTCGTTCCTATCGAGCAGATAGAGGAAATGGAGAAAACGCTTCAGGGCGCAGAGCTCAACAAAGCCAAGGAGCTTCTGGCATTTGAGCTTACCAAGCTCGTTCACGGCGAGGCAGAGGCTAAAAAAGCTGACGATGCCGCAAAAGCTATCTTTGCAAAGGGCGGCGTGAGCGATGATATGCCTACCACCGAGATAGCTGCCGCAGACCTTGAAGACGGTAAGATAGGTATCCTCACCCTGCTCGTAAAGTGCGGACTTTGCGCATCAAACGGCGATGCAAGAAGACTTGTCACACAGGGCGGCGTAACTATCAATGACGAAAAAGCCACCGACCCCAAAGCAATGATAGACCTCTCCGATGCCGTCATCATCAAAAAGGGCAAAAAAGTATTCCACAAAGCAGTAGCAAAGTAAAAATTACATAGCATAAGTAAAAAGAGGTTCGGTCTTTTCGACTGAACCTCTTTTGTTTTTTTGCTGTTATAAGTAATTGATCGTGGGCTTTCCCCGATAGTGCCCAACAAATCACTCTATCCAAACAAAGTTGTTGTCCGAGTTAAGAAAATCCACATTGTAAAGCAGTATCACCTTGTCGATCTTATTATCCTTTATGTACTGCGAAACAGTCTTTTCCTGCACATGATAGTACCGCAGGTCGATCATCGTCACGTCCGAGTACATACTTGTAAAGTACGGCATAGCGCAGTTAGCGTAGCTGTCCTTGAGGATAAGCACCTTTTCGTCCTTCTGCGCGCCTGTCGATGTAATGTGAACATTAGCGTAGTTGCCGCCGAGGAAAGTCGAGTACTTGTCCTTCTTGTCCTCAAATGACGAGTCAAACAGACTGTCCGCCGTCCTTTTCTCGCTCACGAACTCAACCTTCATCGAGTTCCCCTTGTCCGTGTACAGCTTCATCTTTTCCTTTTCCGCAAAAGCCGAAGGAGCCTTTGAGTACAGCGTCCCGAGGAAGCCGTCAAGCTCGCGCACATCGTAATCCGCTTTAAGCTCGCTTTCGCCCATAAACTTCATCAGCCCGTCAAAACCTGCACGCGCCCCGTCCGATGTCCAGTGGTGGTCGGTCTTGTAGAAAGCCTGTACACCGCCGTCCACCGCAGCCTTCAGCTCGCTCATCGGGCAGTAGAAATTGATCTTTTCATCAAGCATACCCTTTACCTTGTCAATGGTGTCCTGCTGTTTTTCAGCCGTGTTCACCGCAGGCAGCTTGTCCGACATAACGCTTATGCTGTTTGGCACGAGCATAAAGTTTATCTTCGCATCAGGGCACAGCTTGGCAAGATCGTTTATGCACCCCACGTTCTTTTCGATCTGCTTGGTGTTCTCCGCGTAGTCCTGCAAATAGTAGCCGTCCTTGCCGAAGTACACACCGTTTTGCAGATCGTGCATAAGCAGCCTGTCCGAGTCCGTTTTCAGCGTCACCAGCTCGTCCTTCAGCGGCAGCTGATCCGACATATACTTTTCAAGCCCGTCAGTAAATGTGCCGTCCTTGAGGTTTTTCCAGGTGAATTCGGGGAACTGCGCAAGATTGCGGTTTTCCATCTCCGAGAACTTCCTGTCTTTAAGCAGAAAGCTCCATACCGCGAACCCGAAAATAAACACTATAAATACGCTGACCATAATTATCTGCGATATCTTTTCCATCTTCTTGTCCATCACGCGCACCCCCTAAAATCTGAAATACAAAAACGGGTTGAACGAGTTGCCTGCAAGGTAAGCCGTGCAAAGCACCAGCAGACCTATCACCATCACAGGCTGCAAAACGCAGCCGTACAGCACAGGCGCACCCTTTTTCACCAGTCCGCCGAGCTTTTTGATAAGCGGCGTAGATGCCGCAATAAGTATCACGAACGTCACCGCGTAGCTTGCAAGCCAGGCGATAGCCTTGTCGTTTATCAGCGCGATGTCCGAAATGCCGAACATATTCTTGAAGTTGCGTCCCAGCTGCTTGAAATCGTCAAACGCGAAAATACCCCAGCCGATAACTATCAGTATCAGCGCGTAAATGTGCCCCAGCACCTTTGGCAGCTTTTTCAGGACTTTCAGCAGGAAAAGCTTTTCGCAAAGCAGTATCACGCCGAAGTAAACGCCCCATATCATAAAGTTCCAGTTAGCGCCGTGCCAGAAGCCTGTCAGGAACCAAACTATCATAATGTTCACGCACTGCCTGAGCTTGCCCTTGCGGTTTCCTCCCAGAGGAATGTAAACATAGTCCCTGAACCAGCTTGAAAGCGACATATGCCACCGCCTCCAGAACTCCGTGATAGAGTCCGAGATGTAGGGGTAGTTGAAGTTTTCAAGAAAGTCGAACCCGAACATCTTGCCAAGACCGATAGCCATATCCGAGTATCCCGAGAAGTCAAAGTATATCTGGAACGTGTACGCGATTATCCCAAGCCACGCCGCCGTAACGCTCATATCGCTCTGCGGAGTTTTGCATATCGCGTCAAACAGCGCACCTATGCTGTTTGCAAGCAGGACCTTCTTGCCAAGACCTATCGAGAAGCGCCTTACGCCCTCTGCGAAGTTGCCAAGTGTCTCCCTGCGCTTTTGCATCTGCTGCGCAACATCAACATACCTTACGATAGGTCCCGCTATCAGCTGCGGGAAAAGCGCAACGTAAGTGCCCAGCGTCAGATAATTCTTCTGCGCCTTTACGTCGCCGCGGTAAACGTCGATAACGTACGAAAGCGTCTGGAAGCTGTAAAAGGAGATACCTATCGGCAGCTTCAGCCCCAGCAGCTTTATGTGCAGCCCGAAAATATCGTTGGCGTTGCCGATGAAAAAGTCGGTGTACTTAAAGAACAAAAGCAGCCCCATGTTCCAAAGTATCGCCGCTATCAGCGAGACCTTCGGCACCCACGCTTTGCGGCCCTCTTTTGTCTTGTCCGCCAGCAAGCCCGTTATGTAAGCCACGATAGTCGAGGCGATCATCAGAAAAACGTATACAGGCTCGCCCCATGCGTAAAACACCAGCGAGAAAACGAACAGTATCAGATTGCGCACCTTCCGCGGCGCAATGTAGTACAGTATCAATACCGCAGGCAGGAACGCAAACAGAAAAACAGTGCTTGAAAAAAGCATCTAATCTCTCACCATACCTTCAAAGAATACCTTTAACACGAAATCAAGCCATGTCCCGCCGCAAAAACGGCAGGGCATGACCGATAAAAAAGCGTATGAATATTAGCCGATTATCTCTTTAGCCTTGCTGTTGTTGTTAGAAAGGCACATGATAACATAATTGCCGTCAACAACAAGTACAGGGTCGTTGAGCTTGTCCATCTCCGCAGGAACATAATCCTTGAAAGCAGTCTTCTGATTCTCTATACGAGTTTTCAGAGCAGCCTCGATCTCCTTTGCAGCGTTCTCATCGTTAGCCTCAAAGCAGTCGATCTCGTGAGCAGATGCGCCCGATGCGTCAACGTAGCAGACAGCCTTCTTGTAAAGGTCCTTCTTAACGCCGATCATCTTTTCGATCCTTGACTCGTCAAACGGAGTCATAGTAGCCTTTACCGCCTCATCAAGCGAGTCCTTGAGCTTGTCAGCGATAGCCTGCATATCCTTTGCAGCCTTCTGCTCGGTGGTAGCGGCAGTGGTGCTGTTCTCACTTGAGTTTGCTGCGCTGCTTGAATTGCTGCCGCCCGCAGTGCTGCTTGAGTTGCCGCATGAAGCAAAAGCCATGCTTGTTGCCATAGCTGCGGCGATTACCGCACAAATTACCTTTTTTGATCTCATTTACTATCTTTCCTTTCTTCAATTAAGTTTCGTCAATGATATAGTTCAACCAATACTTGCAGTATTCAATGCTCAGGTGAATGCCGTCAGTGCTTGCCTCCTCGGGAAGCTTGCCGTCATCGCCCATCACCGCCTTGTCACAGGTCAGATATTCGCAGCCCTTTTCGGCAGCGAACTTCTGTATCATCTCGTTGAGCGCCTTTACATTGGTATTGTTTATTGCATCTCCCTGAAGCTCTCTTGAAGCCGTCACGGGAAGTATTGATTCACAGTAAATTTTAGCATTCGGACTGTACTTCCTTATCGTGTCCACCAGTTTGCCGTAAAGCTGTATAAAGCTGTCGTAGTACGGCCAGCCCATCTCGTTGGTGCCAAAGCCGATGTATACGCGCCCGAATTGATGTCCCTGCGCAAGTGCATCAGCAACCGTGCCCATCTGCCCGTTATCAAGCCTTATCGCAGGGCTTTCAAACGCCGTCTGAATGTTCAGACCGATGCTGCAATAGAAAGTCGCCTTGGGCTTGTCGCAGTTGTTGAAAAGCCCCACAGTCCTTGAATCCCCTATAAAGAGCGTGTCTGCAAGCTCGTCCTCGGTATCTCTCGCTTCCGAGTACGGACGCACACCCTCGGGGAAAGGCGGAAGCTCCTTTTGCGAGCTGCTCGTCACATCAGGGGTACTGCTGCTGTCGGGTGCCGCCTGCGAGCTGTCATTTCCCGCCTGCGATGAAGATACATCGGGCGCGGAGCTGCTGTCATTCTGCACCTTTGAGCTGCTTTGCGCGTGTGTGAAGAACTCTCTCTTGCTGCCCGCCGAATGTATCATCCAGCCGACCGCAAATACCACGCAAACAAGGCAGCACAGCGAAACTATGCTTTGCTGGAAGCGTACCCTTGAACGCTGCTTTGCGCTGTTGTCTTTTTTATGTTTCATTATTTCAGTCCCTCTTGGGTTCACATATTCACATATACGACTATGATACCACATTTGCCGAGCGTTTTCAAGAGTATTTGCAAATTTTGCGCACATAATAGACACTTTGCACAAAACAAAGCGCATTTTCCGCCGCACAAGTAGAACAATTTCCGCCTGTATTGCCGCTCGCCGAACCTGCCTGTCGTACAAAAACGAAAACGCCTGCATCGCAGACGTTTTCCCAAAGCCTTACATTGTCTTTAAAAACCCCTCAAGGTTCGCAGCGATCTCCGAAACGGGCAGCCCCACAACATTGTAAAAATCCCCGTTGATCTTCTTGACCAGCATCGAGCCGAGCCCCTGGATACCGTACGCACCCGCCTTGTCAAGCGGCTCGCCCGTGCGGCAGTATATGTCGATATCCTCGTCCGAAAGCTCCCTGAAGGTAACGTAAGTCCGCACCGAGAATGACAGGAATTTTTTCTGGTATCCCACCGTCACACCGCTGACCACAACGTGCTCCTTGCCCGAGAGCGCGCGCAGCATACGCCGAGCGTCCTGCTCGTCCGAGGGCTTGCCGTAGATCACGCCGCCGCAGATCACCATCGTGTCGCAGCCGATAACAATGCTGTTGTCGTAAATATCGGCGATGTAGCGGCATTTGAGGTCGGAAAGATATTCCGCCGCCTCGCTCACGGGAATGTCCGCAGGCAGCTTTTCATCGCACTCGGGGGGTATCACACGGAAGTTTGAGCATATAAGCTGCAAAAGCTCCTTGCGGCGCGGTGAAGACGACGCAAGGATAACATCATACTCACGCAGAGTATCTCTTATTGTAAGTGACATAAAGTCGATCCCTTCTTTATTCTTTATATTTTTCTTTATCAGCAAAAACAGGCGGAAAAGCACCGCCTGTCGTGTTTGATAGAATTAAAGCTTGCTGCCGCACTGTGAGCAGAAAGCCACGTTCGCAGCCTCCTTGTGACCGCACTGCGAGCAGAAAATAAACTCGCCTGCAGCCGCAGCAGGTGCAGCCGTCGGTGCATCCTCTGCCACAGTTTCGATAACCTTCACAGGTGCCTCGACCAGATCGGGCTTTCTGTCAGGCATCTCGTTTATCGGCGGAACAGGAGGTATCTCGTTCACGCCCGAAGTGTTCGCATCGCTGCTGGGCATCGGCGGAACAGGAGGAATGTCCTTGAGTATCTCCTCCTTGTCAGGCATCGGCGGAACAGGCGGAACAGGTGCAGCGTCGTTCATCGGCGGCATCGGCGGAACAGGCTGCGCATCAGGCGCACCTATCTTGTTCTTGTTCGCATTGGCAGGGGAGCTGCCCGCAGAGGTCGGGTTAAATGCTGCCGGCGCAGGTGCAGGCATATGCGGCTGCATCGGTGCAGCGTTAGGCATCGGTGTCGGTACAGGCGCACCGAAACCGCCCTGCATATTGTTCTGCATACCCATGTTGCCTTGCATACCCATGTTATTCTGCATACCCATGTTATTCTGCATACCCATGTTGCCCTGCATACCCATATTCTGCATACCGTTCATGCCCATGCCGTTGTCAGGCTGCTTTGTGCCGCAGGCAGGGCAGAAGGTAACAGCCACAGGTATCTGTGCCGAGCAGTTTACGCACAGCTTGATGCCTCTTATGCTGTTGAGGTCGTTGTTGAGCTGCTGCAGCCTTGCAAGACAGTCATCAATGTTCTGCGCAGCGTTTTTAACATACTGGTCGTTTATCTGATCCTTCAGATTCAGCTTGACGTATCTTCCCAGGTCAAGATAAAGCTCGTTTATCTGATTGTGAGTCTGCTGTATCTGCTGATTGATAGCCTTTTCTCTTGGGTCAGTGTTGCTAAGAAATCCCATTTAAATCACCTCATCATTTATATTTGATCGGCGTCCTCTGCCGATTTGGTAACCTTTTGCGCGCCCTCGCCGCCGTTCTTTTCGTCCTGATCGTCAGGCTCTTTTTCTGTGACCTGCGTGACCTGTTCGGTCTGCGCCTGCTCACCCTGAGTCTGCTGCGGATCATCTTCCTGTGCGACCGCGCTCGTCTGTGAAGCCGAAGCCGCCTCCTGCTCAAGCTCCTGCGCGCTCTTTTTGCCGCGCTCCACAGCCTTGTGGCTCACGCCCGAAAGCCCAAGCCTCGTGCCGACATAATAGTGCGTCAGTATCTGGTCGTAGGTGCAGCCGTGTCTTGCGTACATACACGCGCCCCATTGAGACATTCCCACGCCGTGCCCCCAGCCGTAGCTGGTGAACGTGAACGCATCGCCGCCGAAGCTTATATCAAAAGCGCTTGACCGCAGCCCGAACAGCGCCGCGATCTCCTTGCCCGAAGCCTTTGCCTTTGAGTCGATCGACATACCGAAAATATACTTGCCGTATCTGCAATCGGTTATTCTGAACCAGTTTTTCACATCGTCAGACAGCTTTATCCCGAACCTGCCCTCCAGCTTTTTCTTAACGTCAGCCTTTGAGAGCGTCACCTTGCGCCCCCAGTTGGGATCCTGATCGTCATATGCGCTCTTAACGCAGGTAAGGTAAGGGTACTTTGAAACAATAACATCGCCCGAGGGGATACTGTATCCCGCCGTAGATGCCGAGTACAGCGTGTTTGCGATGCCGCCGCCGTAGAACATCACCTGTCCCTGAACCGCGCGCACACAGTTTTGTACAGTCGGCGTGTAATTCTTCTTTATCCCGACCGTTTCCACCATGCCTATGCTCTCGCTGTACCGCAGACACGAGTACGCCGCGACCGCCTGCGCCTTGATAGCCTCAGCGCCCCAGCCGTCACCGACCTCGTTGTAAACAATGCCGCAGACCAGATCAAAAGCGTTCATCGTGACCGTCTTTCCCGTGGTGATGTCGCGCACCGTGTAGAACTCATTGCTGATATCTCTCGTCGCGCTGAAATACGCAGGGGAGTTCATAACGTCCTTGAACGCAAACTCACCGCTTTTCGCCGTGATTGTAAAATCAGCCGCCTCGGGAGCCTTCGCACCGCCGGCAGCCTCCCCGGATGCCTGCGCCACATACGTCTGCGCCATATCGTATTCACTCAGCGGAGCCTTTTTGAACTTGGTAACAGGCAGCTTCTGCGTCTGTGCAGTCTGTACCTGCGAGCTTTCGCTCACGCTGTCAGCCGCGGCCGCATCACCGCCCTGCTTTGAGCCTGTAAAAGCCGCCGTCAGCGCGATAGCAGCACCCGCCGCACAGACCGCACCTGCGGCGCACAGCTTTTTCACGCCTATCCTGCCCGCCAGCTCCCTGATTTTTGTCAAGCCTTGCATAAAAAACCTCATTTCACTTGTTTTTTTGCCGTCTTGCTCAAAATTTTTACATACACATTTAATTGTAAACACCGCAGCAAAAAAAGTCAAGACCTACACAAAAAAGGTCTTGACTTTTCGTCACTTTAAACAACTTTCAAATCAATATACAGTCATATTGCACATAACGCAGGCACAACATTTAGTGCCGGGTATTGCTCGCCGCACTATTACCACGGCTTGAAGAATTTAGCCGAGTAAAGTCCCGAATCAAGATACAAACAGCACTGCATCGACTCGAACCACGCAATAGTGCCGCATATCTTCGGCGAGTAGTAGTAAACCGCGCCGTTTGAGTTATCCTCGCCGTTCAGAGCGCGCTTGCAGCAGTTTATAGTGCTCTGGTTAGGCGGATTTCTCTTTGAGTAGTAATTGCTTATCGAATCGAACTGACCGCCCGCAGTAAGCACCGACTTGATGTTCTTTGCATATGTAAATCTTGGTGACTTCACCCTGTTGATTATAACATTTGCCACAGCTATCTTGTAGGCTTCAGAGCAGTTGCCTACCTCAGCCTGTACCACATAGCACATCATATCGAACTCTTGTGCTGTGTAGCTTATCTTCGGCGAGTTGTAAATAGTCCTGTTCGCAGGTCTTGTCGTAGTCACCGCAGCCTTTGTGGTCGCTTTTGCAGTCGCCTTTGTGGTAGCCTTGGTCGTTGCCTTTGTAGTCGCCGCAGTCACCGCCGCAGTCTTTGTCGTTGTGGTCGCCATAGGCTTGCTCGTGCTTGCTGAAGTGGTCGTCGTCACCTTTGGCGTAGTGGTGGTAGTCTGCCTTGCGCTTGCCACCTCGTATTCAGCGATGCCCGCCTTGTGCCACTGTATCTGCTTTTTGACCGTTACAGTCTCCTGTTCCGAGGTCTGCTGCGCGCTCGTCGTCTCCTGCGCCGTTTCAGATGTAGTTACAGCCGAAGTCGTTTCCTCGCCGCCCTCGGTGGTCGGTATAGATTCACCCGTGAAGATGAATATACCTGCCGCACCCAGCGTTAGCAGCATCGCGCAAGCCGCCGCAGCGAGCCTGCTCCTGCGCCTGTTCACTCGTGCCTTTTCAGCACGCTTGTCTTGTTTTTTCATTATCACTCACATTACCTTTCTTTGCAGCGATATAGCTCCTCGCCGCATTTTCATTACCCTATTATTTAAAAATCCCAGCCGTAGTAGACTTTTTTCTGACCTACCTTGTTCACCCACACCGCAGGGAAATAAATATCCTTGTCACTTTTCGCCGCATATGACTCAGTTATCTTGTTGATGTCATCGCCTGCCGTCAGCTTTTTCGCAACGACCACCCAGCGTATGCCCCAGCATTCGTCCGAGCAGGTCGAAAGCGTCAGATAATCGTCATTCTCCGTGCATTTCACGCCCGAGGAGTACCACGAGTATTTGCGCACGTTCTCATACCACTCTTCAAATTCCTTTTTCTTGCCCTTGAAATCGCGCGCGTTCCAGTATTTAAAGACCTTCCCGTTGTCCGCGCTCTCAAAAGCATTCGTCACAAAGCAGCCGATTATCGCGTAGCTCTGATTTGTGCCGTCATATATAGTGTTGAAATT
Organism: uncultured Ruminococcus sp.; assembly: GCA_902786965.1. GTDB lineage: Bacteria > Bacillota > Clostridia > Oscillospirales > Ruminococcaceae > Hominimerdicola. Next base: position 34,928 of record CADAEJ010000039.1, read on the forward strand.
TATCACAGGGTTTTTCTTTAAGAAATCCACCCCCGACTTGTATTCGTGGATGTGCGTCAGCCCCGTGCCGATGTACCCCATGTGATGACCGTACACCGTTATGTTGTCCGACTGCTTATCCTTTGTTACCTCGCACCGTGAGTCCGCAAACAGCGAGCCCGACATCGAGTATTTCTTGTCAATGTTCAGGTACAGATATTCGTCATTTGTCTTTCCCTTGACCACAGCCGTGTCAATGTATGCGTTTCCCTTGCTGTCCTTGTGCGTGGGGATGCTTATCCACGCCACAACGTCCTTGTTCTTGTCAAGCAGCTTTTTCGCCCATGGCTGTATCTCCCTGACCGCCGCAGGTGCAGGCTCGCCCTTTTGAGTCGCCGCAGTCTGTGCAGTTGTCTGTGCAGGCTTGTCATCAAGGTGAGGCGCGTAATCCAGCAGCTCCTGCTGATACCCCTTCTCGATGCTCTGACTGCGCACAAACATCACCAGCTGCACCAGTGACAGTATAAATACCACCACCGAGCAAAGAAAAACCACCTTGCGCAGCTTTTCGTTCCTGCTGTCCTTTTTGGCAGGCAGCAGATATTCCTTTAAGCTGAATTCGCTGTATTGTGCCATTTATTTATCCTTATCATCAGCCTCTTTGCAGATCTCCAGCAGCATCTGCAGCGCCGTAAGAGCCGATACCCTGCGCACCGTCTCCCTGTCGGGATCTTCATACTGCTCAAAGACTTTAAGAGTGCAAACCTTTTCCCTGCCGTGAGCTCTTGCACTGATATACACCGTACCTGCGGGCTTGTCACCCACTCCGCCCGGACCTGCAATGCCCGTTATCCCCAAAGCACAGTCTGATGCGAAAAGCCTCTGCGCGCCTGCGCTCATCTCGCTCGCCACCTGCTCTGAGTACACCGTGTACCTGTCAAGAGTCTCTTTTTTAACGCCGAGTATCTTTTGCTTTATCTCCTCGGTGTAACTGCATACACCGCCGAGAAACATCGCCGATGCACCCGCAACCGATGTGATATATTGACTCACCATACCGCCCGTGCAGCTCTCCGCCGTGCAAAGTGTAAGTCCCGACGCTACCATATATTTTACTACATCACTTGCAATAGTGTCAATAGTTTTTGTTACCGATTTGTCATTTTTATGAATCTGCATTAAAAAACCACTCCCTTTTGTTTCGATTTGCACATAAAACCACCCGATTTTGTTTCCTGTTTGTTAATTCAAAAAACTGAAAAACCATACCCTATAAAGAAAAATGCGGTCATAAACCAACCGCACCGCATAATTACAAATCAGAGTTTGTGGGGCTGCGCTACCTATAAGGACTTGCCAAGGACAAGACAGGTTTTTTCGCCCAGCCTTTTTCTCGTAAAAAAAGGCTGGCGGGTCAAGGGCAGAGCCCTTGCCGCCGTCCGCAG
>CADAEJ010000040.1 GCA_902786965.1 uncultured Ruminococcus sp.
GCCTGCCTTGACCTGGTACTGCTTTCCGCCTGTTTCGATTACTGCGTACATTCAATATGCACCTGCCTTTTCATGAACTCGCTATTATACGGTGTCGGGTCATACCCCGAACTTGCATACCGTAGATATGCGGCTTAAATATGATACCATATACATAATAAAAAGTCAAGTCCTGCACAAAAGTTTACACAAATTTTACTTTTTCTGCTGTTCTACCGTAAAGCTTTCTGTTTTCAGGTCGCAATAGTACCTCCCGCTTTCTGCGTGAAATTTCAGAACGCAGTAGTCGGGATCTGTAACGCCGCCCTTATAAAAAATAGTATCGCCCCTGCGCCAGATCATATTTTTCGTTTCCTGATCTGTCAGCACCTCCATTGTGCCTTTGAGCATAACTCCCGTATACTTTATCAGTCCCTTGTGATAGAAATAGATGCAGGCTTTGGGATCGTTCAGATACTGCTTTACTCTCATCGAGGACGTATTGGTTGAAAAGAAGAACTGATGCAGACCTTCGATCCTTCTCGGTCTGAGCATCGCCTTCACGTTCGGGTAGCCCTGCTCATCGAGCGAGCATATAAATGCGACCCTTTGTTTTCTGATAAACCTTCCGATCCTGTCCTTATCCATATTTATCTCCCCTTTTGCGCCTGCCGTCAGATCTCCTTGAACGCCTCTTTTATGGAGCGCACGCCCACAATTCTGATACCGACCTTTTTCGTATCCACCGATTTCAGCGCGTGTGCAGGCATTATCACCCTCTCAAAGCCCATACGTTCAGCCTCTGCTATCCTCTGCGCCGCGTGGGTGACTGTGCGCAGCTCGCCGCCCAGACCTATCTCGCCGAAAGCGATAGTCTTGCTGTCAATGACCTTATCCGTAAGGCTTGAATAAAGCGCCATCGCGACCGCCAGATCCGCCGCCGTGTCATCAAGCTTCAATCCGCCGACAATGTTGATGTACACATCAAGTCCGCCGAAAAAGTACCCCAGCCGCTTTTCAAGCACCGCGATTATTATCGACATACGGTAGTAATCTATGCCCGTCGCCGTGCGCCGCGGCGTAGAAAGCGCCGACTTTGATACCAGCGCCTGCACCTCAGCCATTATCGGACGAGTACCCTCGATTATGCAGGCAACGCACGTTCCCGAAACATCTGTCGGTCTGCCGTCCAGAAGCAGCATTGACGGGTTTTCCACCTCCAGCAATCCCTTGTCCGCCATTTCAAAAACGCCTATCTCGTTAGTCGAGCCGAAGCGGTTCTTTGCAGCGCGCAGGATACGGTATGTAAGGTTTCTCTGCCCCTCAAAGTACATCACGCAGTCAACAATATGCTCCATAACTTTAGGTCCTGCGATAGCGCCGTCCTTGTTGACGTGCCCGACGATAAACATCGGTATCTCCTCGGACTTTGCCGTGTGCATGAACATATTCGTACACTCGCGCACCTGCGTCACAGAGCCCTGCGCCGAGCTTATCCCCGCCATGCTCATCGTCTGTATCGAGTCGATTATCACTATCTCGGGCTGCTGCTTGACGATGACATTGCATATCCTCTCGCAGTCCGTCTCCGCCAGCAGATACAGATTCGGGCTTTTCACCCCGAGCCTGTCCGCACGCAGCTTTATCTGCCTCAGCGATTCCTCTCCCGATATATACAGTATCGTGTGATTCTTCCCCAAGAACGCGCATATCTGCAAAAGCAGCGTGGATTTACCGATACCCGGCTCACCGCCGAGCAGCACCAGCGAGCCTTTCACCAGACCGCCGCCAAGCACCCTGTCAAGCTCCGAAAGCCCCGTCTTGTAGCGCACCTCGTTGTAGCTTGCATCGACCGCCATAACGTTGACGATGCTCGATGAAATATCCTTCACCGCCGATGCGCCCCTTGAGCCGCTGCCCGCGCGCACAGTCACCTCGACCTCCTCAAAGGTGTTCCATTCACCGCAGTTAGGGCATTTGCCGTTCCACTTGCTCGTTTCATAGCCGCACTGGCTGCACACGTAGCTGCTTTTGACCTTTGCCATTTCGCACTCTCCTTTTCAAAGTACCTGTCCATTCGAGTATAGCATATTTGCACAGCTTTTGCAAGGCAGATATGTACAGTATTTCACACTTTTCCGCAAAATCGTTCCAAACGTTTGACAAGTCTGCGAAATCATAGTACAATTATTATGAATAAAGCTCTTTGAGAGGACAGAAAAATGAGAAAAAGAACAAAAGCCATAATTATTACGGGCTTATGTCTGATAGCATCAGCCTTGCTGTTTTTCCTGTTTCAGTACGAACAGGATTATACACAAAAAAACAGCTATGCAAAGATACGTGTCTATGAAGAACATCAGATCCCGTATGAACACGAAAAAACATACTATAATGGCGATACTGTCAGGATCGGAAATGCTTTGCTGAGCATTACCAGGATCACATATGAGGGTGAGGTCACTTTCAGCACAGAGATAGGCAAAGTATGTGATGAAAACGGAAAGGAAATATCATCCGATACTCTCGCAGAGGGAAAAGAGAAAAAATACCTGATAAATGATAAAACATATTGTATTCTTGTCTTTGACCACAACTTCGGTTAAACGGCTCGAATAACAAAAGGAGTGTTACGAATGAATGTGTGGGGGTACTGGAAATGCCCGTACTGCGGCGAAACAGTCCGTGCCGATCATAAGGACTGTCCCAAGTGCGGAACGTCGATACCAAATGACGTAAAGTTCTTTATGGATACATCCAAGCCGATCGAGTATGTCGATAAAGAGCAGGAAAGCGACGAGGAAAACTGGCTTTGCTCGTATTGCCGCTGTCAGAATCCTGCACAGGCTGAGGTCTGCGAAAGCTGCGGCGCACAAAAAAGCGATGCTCTGGGGACCTATCACAACAGACCAGAGCCGATAAAAACCGAACCCGAGCCGGAGCCCCGACCAAAGCAGCGGCGGCAAAGAGATCCCGAACCAAAACGGAAAAGGAGCATATTTAAACTTCTCCTGTTCCCGATGATAATGCTGGTCATACTTATATATTCCTGGTACATCAAACCTGTCGAGCGTGAGGGCGAGGTCATCGGCTTCAGCTGGCAGCAGGAGATCGGCGTCGAGGAGTTTAACACATTCCGTGAAAGCGACTGGAACGTGCCAAGCGGCGGCACCGTAGTATCGTCAAACCGAGAGATACGCTCCTACCGGAATGTGCTTGACCACTACGAGTACAAAACCAAAAGGGTCGCCAAAAAGGTCAAGGACGGCTATGATGTCAAATACAAGGATATGGGCAACGGTCAGTTCAAAGAGATAAAAACACCGCGCTACAAGACCGTCTACGAGGAGAAAAAGGTCAAAGAGCCTGTATACCGTCAGGAACCGATATATGACACCAAGTATTATTACAATATAGACAAATGGAAAGAAACCGATGCCCTGCGGACAAGTGCAGATGACCACGAGCCGAAATGGGCAGAAACAGACCTGCCAACAAATGTGGAGTCGCCAAAATACGGCGACAAACGCCAGGGCAGCCGCAGAGGCACCTACTGGGCTATAATAAAGGACGACAAAGGCAACGAGCAAAGGCTGGAATGCAGCCTTGACGAATGGAAAGATCTCAAAGAAGGCGACAAGGTCAAATACAAGACCAGCCGCAATTCGGACGAACCGCTGTAAATCAGAAAGGAAAAGCTATGAAAGGTTACATACTTGCACTTGACCAGGGAACGACATCATCACGAGCGCTTATCTTCAACGAAAAAGGCGAAAAGCTCGCCTGCTGTCAGAAGGAGTTCCCGCAGATATTTGTCAAAAGCGGCTGGGTGGAGCATGACCCCAAGGACATATGGGAAAGTCAGCTCGAGGTCGCACGCAATGTAATAGAAAAGTCAGGCTTGCAGCCGTCAGACATTGACGGCATCGGCGTTACCAACCAGCGCGAGACCACGATAATATGGGACAAAAACACAGGTGAGCCTGTGTATAACGCTATCGTGTGGCAGTGCAGACGTACCGCGGATATGTGCGCAAAGTTCGCCGATCAGGGACTTGAAAAGTTTTTCAGGGACAAGACAGGACTTTTGATCGACCCCTACTTTTCCGCCACAAAGGTCAAGTGGATACTTGACAACGTAGAGGGTGTGCGCGAAAGAGCAAGCAGGGGCGAGCTGCTTTTCGGCACAGTCGAGACCTGGCTGATATGGAACCTGACGGGCGGCAAGGTACACGCCACCGACTACACCAACGCCTCGCGCACGATGATGTTCAATATCCATACGCTTGAATGGGACGACGAGATACTCGGGCTGCTTGGCATACCGAAAAATATGCTCCCCAAGGTCGTTGACAGCAGCGGAGTTATCGGCGTTACCGAAGCCTCGGTGCTTGGCGCGCCGATAAAGATCTGCGGCTGCGCAGGCGACCAGCAGGCAGCGCTCTTCGGGCAGTGCTGCTTCCATAAGGGCGATGTCAAAAACACCTACGGCACAGGCGGATTTCTGCTTATGAACACGGGCAAAGAGCCTGTACAGAGCCAAAGCGGACTGCTCACAACTATCGCCTGGGGCATCGGCGGAAAAGTCACCTACGCGCTCGAAGGCTCGGTGTTCGTCGCAGGCGCAGTAGTAAAGTGGCTGCGTGACGAGCTGAAAATGATAGATACCGCAGCGCAGTCCGAGCAGTTTGCACGCAGCGTTGAGGATAACGGCGGCGTGTACGTCGTGCCCGCATTTGTCGGTCTTGGTACGCCCTATTGGGACCCCGCCGCACGCGGCAGTATCTTCGGACTTACCCGCGGCGCATCAAGGGCGCATATCGTCCGTGCCTGCCTTGAAGCCATCTGCTACCAGACCGCAGACGTTATCGACGCTATGGCGCGCGATTCAAGCAGCCTCAACACCGTCAAGGTCGACGGCGGCGCATCATCGAACGACTTTATAATGGAGTTTCAGGCAGATATACTCGGGTGCAGCATTATCCGCCCCGAAAATGTCGAATCTACCGCAACAGGCGCGGCTTTCCTCGCAGGACTGGGCTGCGGCATTTGGGATTCGTATGAAGATATCCTGCAAATATCGGGCAGCTTCAAGGAGTTCGCTCCCGCTATGAAAAGCCAGAAGCGCAAGGCACTGCGCGCAGGCTGGGACAAAGCAGTCAAGCGAAGTCTTAAATGGGAAGAATAACGCCCGATTGCTTGACTTTTCGGCAGATTTATATTACAATTATTACGAGGATATTATCCCCTTGGGAAAGGAGGGAACGATATGGGCAAAAAGGTTTATGACAACCGAGAGCTTTCTTGGCTGAAATTCAACGAGCGCGTGCTTGAAGAGGCGCAGGACGGCAGTGTGCCGCTGCTTGAAAGGCTGATGTTCGAGTCGATCTTTTCAAGCAACCTTGACGAGTTCTTTATGGTGCGTGTAGGCTCGCTGTATGACGCATCGCTTGACGATGACGAGCAGAAGGACAACAAGACCAAGCTGCACCCGTCAGAGCAGTTAAGTGCGATATTCAGCCGTGTGCGCGAGCTCGGCGCATTGCGCGACAAATCATTTGACGCGCTTATGAAGGAGCTTGACAGCAAGGGCATACACCACAAGTCCGTAAAGGAGCTTTCGCGTATAGAGGCAGAGTTCATCGAGGGGTACTATGCCTACGAGATAAAGCCGTTCATCAACGCAAATATCATAGATAAGCGCCACCCGTTCCCGTTCCTTGTAAATAAGGATATCTACGTCATCACAAGGCTGTCTGCAAAGGGCAGCAGGTCGCTTGGAATTATATCCTGCACCGACAAATTCAAGCGCGTTGTCTTTCTTCCGGGCGAAGAGGGTCCCGACATCTGCTATGTGCTTGTCGAGGATATAATCTCCCACTTTGCGCAGGAGATATTTGAAAACTACAAGATAGAGGAAAAAGCGCTTATGCGCATCACACGCAACGCCGATATCGACGTTGACGAAAGCTATGACTCGGAGCTTGATTTCAGGCAGAACGTTTCTGTCGCCATAAGCAAGCGCAAAAGGCTGTGCCCCGTCAGGATGCAGGTGTCAAAGGATATCTCAGCCGAGCTTAAAAGCATACTCTGCGAAAGGCTCGAGCTTGCCTCAAAGCAGGTGTTTATCGAAAAAGCACCGCTTGATATGTCATACGTCGGCGACATCTTCGACAAAGCCGCCGATAAGAAAAATATGTTCTTTGAAAGGTTTGAGCCGCAGCGTTCACCGATGATAGACCAGCTCAAGCCGATGATAGACCAGATAGACGAGCACGACCTGTTCCTGTCCTATCCGTACGAGTCGATAGACCCGTTCATACGCCTTCTCAACGAGGCATCGGAGGATAAGCAGGTAGTTTCGATAAAAATGACCCTCTACCGCGTTGCGAAAAACTCCAAGGTCGTAAGGGCGCTGTGCCAGGCAAGCGAGAACGGCAAGGAGGTCGTTGTGCTTGTCGAGCTGCGTGCGCGCTTTGACGAGGAAAACAACATCGGCTGGTCAAAGGCGCTTGAGGAATCGGGCTGCCATGTCATCTACGGACCGCCGCGCCTGAAAGTCCACTCAAAGCTGTGCCTTATCACCAGGAACGTTGGAGGCGAGGCTAAATATACCGTACAGATAGGTACAGGCAACTACAACGAAAAGACCGCAAAGCTGTATACCGACTTTTGCCTTATGACTTCAAATTCCGATATTGCCGCAGACGCAGCAGAAGTTTTCAGGGCACTGAGTATGGGCGAGCTTGTGGAGGATTCCAAAACACTTTGGGTAGCACCCAAATGCCTGCAAAACAAAGTCCTTGAGGCTATGGATAACGAGATAGCAATCGCCAGAGCAGGCGGCGACGGCTACGTTGGCGCAAAGCTCAACTCGCTGACGGATAAGGTGATAATAGATAAAATGATAGAATGCTCGCAGGCAGGCGTAAAGGTCGAGCTTGTGATACGCGGTATCTCCTGCCTCATTGCAGGCGTTAAGGACGTTACCGAGAACATACATATACGCTCGATAGTCGGAAGATTTCTTGAACATTCAAGAATATATATCTTCGGTTCAGGCGTGAGAAAACAGGTCTACATATCAAGTGCGGACTATATGACGCGCAACACCACAAGGCGTGTCGAGGTCGGCGCACCGATACTTGACGAGAAGATAAAGCAGCGTGTGCTTGAATATTTCGATATACAGATGCACGATAACGTCAAGGCGAGAGTAATGGGCGCAGACGGCATCTACACACGCTCCTTTGACAGCAGCGCAAGATGCTGCGCGCAGGAAAAATTCATAGCCATGGCTTATGAAAGCGCACCGCCGCTTATCACCGCGCCGCAGCCCGTACAGCAGGTACAGCCGCCGCAGCCCCCCGCAGAGCCGCAGCAGTCACCCGCCCCAAGCGAGCCGAAGGCTCGGAAGAAAGGCTTGTGGGCAAGGATAAAAGCGCTTTTCAGCAGGAAGAAATAACATTCAGCATTGCAAAGCGGAGACTTTATTCTCCGCTTTTTTGCATTAAAGATAAGCTTTGGCAATAATTTGGCGGTAAAATAAAAGTATCCATCACTATCAAGGAGTTTTGAAATGTTCCGGCTTGCAAGGTTTCTGAAAAACTATAAAATACAAAGCATATTCGGTCCTCTTTTCAAGCTGATAGAGGCTTGCTTCGAGCTTGCCGTACCGCTTATCATGGCAGATATAATCGACACAGGCATCAAAAACGAGGACTCGTCATATATCCTTTGGCGCGCAGGACTTCTCGTGCTGCTCGGCGTGCTTGGGCTGACCTGCTCGCTGACCGCACAGTATTTCGCAGCCAAAGCATCTGTCGGCTTTGGCAAGGAGCTTCGCAGCGCGCTGTTCAAGCATATCAACACCCTTTCCTATGCCGAAATCGACAAACTCGGCAGCCACACCCTCGTCACACGAATGACCTCTGACATAAATCAGGCACAAACAGGCGTAAATATGGTGCTGCGCCTTTTTCTGCGCTCGCCGTTCATCGTGCTCGGCTCGGTGATAATGGCATTCACCATATCGGTAAAGCTGACGCTTATCTTTCTGATAATGTCCCCCGCGCTCGCATTTGTCATCTACAAGATAATGAGTGCGACCATACCACGCTTCAAAAAGGTGCAAAGCACGCTTGACAAAGCCAATCTTCAGACCTCTGAAAACCTCACGGGCACCCGTGTCGTCAGAGCCTTTTCGCGCCAGAAGGACGAACAGGAGGAGTTTGAGAAAAACACCGAGCAGCTTCGCATAATGCAGATAACTGCGGGCAGGATATCCGCTGTTATGAACCCCGCGACCTATGTGCTTGTCAACCTCTCTATCGCCGCGATACTGTGGTTCGGCGGAAAGTCTGTTGACACGGGCAGCATAACGCAGGGCGAGGTCATCGCACTGCTCAATTATATGAACCAGATACTGCTTGCGCTGCTTGCCGTTGCGCTGCTTGTTACCAATATAACCAGAATGTATGCGTGCGCATCGCGTATCAACGAGGTCTTTGACGTTCATACGAGCGTTTCAGATGAAGGCAATACCGCAGTCCCCGAGGATAAAAGCGCACCCAGAGTCGAGTTCAGAAACGTCAGCTTTTGCTACGCAGGTTCGGGCGAAAACACCCTTGATGACATAACATTTGCAGTGCAAAAGGGCGAAACTGTCGGCATAATCGGCGGTACGGGCGCAGGAAAGTCAAGCGTTATCAACCTTATACCGCGTTTCTACGATGCCACGAGCGGCAGCGTGCTCGTTGACGGCACAGACGTTAAGCTCTACCCATTTTCACAGCTGCGCGGCAAAATAGGTATCGTTCCGCAAAAGGCAGTGCTTTTCAAAGGCACCGTGCGCGAGAATATGCGCTGGCGTGACGAAAATGCCACCGACGAGCAGATATGGAACGCACTTGAAATAGCGCAGGCAAAGGATTTCATCCTGCAAAAGCAAGGTCAGCTCGATTACGGGATACTCCAGCAGGGCAAGAACCTTTCGGGCGGTCAGCGCCAAAGGCTGACTATCGCAAGGGCGCTCGTGGGCGATCCCGAAATACTTATCCTCGATGATTCCGCCTCCGCACTTGACCTCGCAACAGACGCAGCGCTTCGCAGATCCATCGCCGAAAAGACCGAGGGAATGACCGTTTTCATCGTTTCCCAGAGGATCTCCTCGATACGCAGCGCCGATAAGATAATCGTGCTTGACGACGGCAGGATCGCAGGCATGGGCACGCATATGCAGCTTTACAAGACCTGTGAGGTGTATAAGGAGATATGCCTCTCGCAGCTCTCCGAAAAGGAGGTGGCGCAGCATGGCTGATAATAAGCAATCACCAAAAAAACAAGGCTCAAAGCAGGCGCTTAAAATGCTTGCAGGCTACGCAAAGCCTTACAGAGCGCTGTTTGTGCCAACTGTGCTGTTTGCGCTGATAAGCGTTGCGGCAACGCTTTACGCACCTATCGTCATAGGTCAGGCGGTAGATGTCATCGTCACCAAGGGCAATGTTGACTTCAAGGCGCTTGTCCCAAGGATCGCGCTGCTGCTCTCAACTGTCGCGATCACCGCGCTTTGCCAGTGGCTTATGACCCTTTGCACCAACAAGATCACCTACAATGTTGTGCGCGATCTGCGAAACGATGCGTTCAGCAAGCTCGAAAAGCTCCCCCTTTCGTATATCGACTCGCATCCTCACGGCGATATTATCAGCCGCATGATAACCGATGTCGAAGCCGTATCAGACGGCTTGCTCATGGGATTTGCACAGCTTTTCACAGGGCTTTGCACAATAATCGGCACACTTATCTTTATGCTCACCATAAATGTGAGGATAACGCTTGTGGTAGTCATCATCACTCCCCTGTCGCTGTTTGTGGCGAGGTTTGTCTCGCGCAACACCTACAAGCTTTTCCATAAGCAGTCAGTCGCGCGCGGCGAGCTTACAAGCCTTGTCGAAGAAATGACAGGCGAGCAAAAGACCGTTTCCGCATTCGGCTACGAGCAGCAGGCGATCGAAAAGTTCGAGCAGGCAAATAAAGCCCTGTCCGATGTCAGCGTCCGCGCGATCTTCTTTTCAAGCCTCACCAACCCCACCACCCGCTTTGTCAACGGACTTGTCTACACAAGCGTCGGTATCGTGGGCGCATTTACCGCGTTTTCGGGCGGAATAACTATCGGTCAGCTTTCAAGCTTTCTCACATATGCCAACCAGTATACCAAGCCGTTCAACGAGATCTCGGGCGTTATCACCGAGCTTCAGGGCGCGCTGGCATCAGCAGGCAGAGTCTTTGAGCTTATGAGCGAAAAGCAGGAGGTCTCCGACGAGGGCGCAAAGGTCATCACGCACTTTGACGGGCGCGTTGATGCAAGCGGCGTGGACTTTTCATACACACCCGAAAAGCCGCTTATCAAAGACTTTGAGCTGCACGTCAGAAAAGGTCAGCGCACCGCGATAGTCGGTCCTACAGGCTGCGGCAAGACCACAATGATAAACCTTCTGATGCGCTTTTACGATGTCGATAAAGGCAGTATAAGCGTCAGCGGCGAGAATATCAGGGACCTCACCCGCGAATCTCTGCGTTCGGGCTACGGAATGGTCCTTCAGGAAACGTGGCTCAAAACAGGCACTATCCGCGAGAACATCGCCTACGGCAAGCCCGATGCCACCGATGCCGAGGTGGTCGCGGCAGCAAAGGCAGCCTATTGCCACGGCTTTATAAAGCGTCTGCCAATGGGCTACGATACCGTTATATCGGACAGCTACGCGACACTCTCCGCAGGGCAGAAACAGCTTTTGTGCATCGCGCGCGTTATGCTGAGCGTGCCCGAAATGCTGATACTTGACGAGGCGACCTCATCTATCGACACGCGAACCGAGATACTTGTACAGAACGCCTTTGCAAAGCTGATGCAGGGCAGAACGAGCTTTATAATCGCACACAGACTGTCCACGATAAAAGAGGCGGACAGCATAATCGTGATGAAAGACGGACACATCATCGAGCAGGGCGACCATAAAAGCCTTATACAAAAGGGAGGCTTCTATGCACAGCTTTACAACTCACAGTTTGCCGTCACATAACAAAAAAGACCGCAGTACCTATGGCTTGGCACTGCGGTCTTTTCAATATTAGGGGGAAGAAATAATTATAGGGGAAAGAGAAAATTATTATGTACTGCGCCCGTTTTTTCGGGCTTTTGTTTTGTCTATGTTTAAAGTATACCCCGCCAAGCTTAAACCAACCTAAAGCCTGTGTGAGATTTTTGTGAAAGATTACCGCCGACAGCATTTTGCCTATATTGTAACAAGTATCTAAAAATCTTTTAGTCATATTGTACATAAATTGAATTGACGAAACCGCTTTAAAGTGTTATACTATTTATATATGTTATATGTGTGTGATGACATCATGGAGGTCTTTATATGATAAAAAAAGTAACCTCGCTGCTCTTATCCGCAGCGCTGTTTCTTGGCAGCACCGCGCTGCCGGGCGGCATCGCAGGCGAGATGGATCAAGCATTTACAATAACGGCAAAAGCCGATAATACAGTAATTTACGATGGCGACACCATGGCTGACTTTTCAAGCAGGACTCCCGAAACTATCGCCAAAAAGTACACCGATGCCTTCTATGCAGGCAAAAGCTATGTTGACGGCGATGCATCGACCTACTACGTTACCCCCGCCTCTGTAAAAAGCCCGTACAACGAGGGCGTGCTGACTGACGATACCCTCAAGGGCATGCAGGAGATGACCAACTTTTACAGATGGCTCGTGGGCAGCAAGCCGCTTGCGGTCATTTGTGAGCCGACCCAGTCGCTTCAGTATCAGGCGCTTGACCGTAATTTTGAGTTCGACCACTATATAGATCAGTCGAGCAAGCCTGCCGATATGCCGCAGGAGCTTTGGGATAAAGGCTTTGAATGCAATCATAATATCCTTGCGGGCGGATTTACGCCGCTTGGCTCGATAACAGGCTGGATGAACGAGGGATATTTGCTCTCAAACAGATCGTGGTCAGCGCTCGGTCACAGAGAAGTGCTTATCCACCCCGACCACGTTGACCAGCAGTTCGGTTACAGCGGCAGCATAGGTATAGGCGTGTGCAATTTCGGCACAACAGCGCAGGATCATCTGCCGTTCTATGCCTTCCCTGCACCGTCATACAACCCATCGAGCTGCATAATTCCCAAGGAGAGCGCGTGGACGATAGGGCTTGATCTGAAGCAGATCACATATGCTGACGAGTCTGACGTGAAGATCACAGTCACCAACCTATCCACAGGCACAAGCTATGACTGTACGCTCGCAAACGATAAGCTGAAATTTGAAAGCCGCGATTTCATCGGCTTTGTCCAGCCGTCAGATTACAACACCGCCACCAATAAGTACGATAAAAACTATAAAGTTGTCGTAACAGGCCTGGTCGATAAGGCATCATCAAAGCCCGCACAGGTGCAGTATACCGTAAAGTTCTTTGAGCTGAAGGACTACGCCGCAGGTGCAATAACAAAAGCAGGACTCAGCTTTGAAAAGATCAAGATATACAACGATACCTTTGATACCACCGATGCTCTCAAAAAGCTCGGCGCCTGCCTGCCGCAGTATGTTACCATCACCAACGAGTTCGGCAGCAGCACAAAGGTAAAGACCAAAGGCGCGTGGATACTTGATAAAGCCCAAAACTGCTGGTATAACAGCGTCAATAGCGCTGATATCCCCGTAAAATATGCAGATACCGCAGGTCTGCTTGACAGGATCGAGATAAAGTACGAGTATACCGACGATCCTTACTGCCAGTACAACACTCTTACCATATCACCGTCAAAGCCGATAGAGAATTCACAGGTCAAGTTCACGGTCTACAGGACATATACCCACCTTGAAAGCTCCGCGCTTTGCCAGATAACCGAGGACGAAAACGGCGGCTACATCTGCAAAAAGACATACAGCTCGCTGTCATCCCCCGAGTTTGACAAGCAGGGCAGCGGCGTTGAACACTACTACTATATCGACGCCTCTCCCGAAGACAGCGGTCAGTATATCTCCATCTACTACTCTGCCGATGAGTATTGGAAAGATGCCTACGTCTGCGTTATGGCAAGGTCTCTTTCCGTTACGCACAGCTATACGCTGATAAGCCAAAAGGACCCGAGCTGCACGCAAAAGGGCGAAAAGGTGTTCAAATGCTCCGTCTGCGGCGATACCTATACCGAGTATTCAGACGCACTCGGACACAGCTACACAGGCAAACCCGTTGACGCGACCTGCACCGAGCAGGGCTATACCCGCTACACCTGCACACGCTGCGGCGACGAGATGATCGGCTCGTATACACCTGCCAAGGGGCACACCTGGGGCTCGTGGAATATAACGACCCCTGCGACCTGTACTGCTGACGGTGTGCAGACCCACAGCTGCAGCGTATGCCACACCACCGAGACCCAGACTATCATCGCGCAGGGTCACAAGTATCCCGCATCGGGTACGACCGTTGCGCCGACCTGTACCGAGCAGGGCTATACCTGCTTTACCTGCTCCGCCTGCGGAAACCTGCATAAAACAGACTTTATCCCTGCGAAAGGTCACAGCTGGGGCAGCTGGACGATCGTGGAGCCTGCATCCTGCTCAAAGGAAGGCTTACAGACGCACAGCTGCACAGTCTGCAATGTGAGCGAAACACAGACGATCCCAAAACTCGATCACCGGCTCACTTTTGTCAAGACGGTAGAGCCGACCTGCGAGGAGGAGGGCTATGACCTTTACACCTGCGCAAACTGTGGTCAGTCCGAGCAAAGAAATAAGACCAAAGCAAAGGGTCACAATTTCGGCGATTGGATACAGACACAGCCTGCAACCTGCGCAGCAGAAGGCATTATGACAAAGTACTGCACCAGATGCAGCAAAACCGAGACCCAACCGATCGCAAAGCTCGACCACGATTTCAAGTTTACCAAAACAGTCGATGCCGGCTGCACAGAAGGCGGATATTCTCTCTACACCTGTGCAAACTGCCAGGCCACCCAGCAGCGCGACCTTACAAGTGCAAAGGGTCACAGCTGGGGCGACTGGAGCATCACACAGGCTGCGACCTGCACAAAGCTCGGTATCAAAACAAAGACCTGCTCACGCTGCGGCGACGAGCAGACCGAGTACATATCAACGATACCCCATTCCTACGCCTCGCACATCGTTCCGCCGAGCTGTACCGAAAAGGGCTATACCGAGTACACCTGTACCGTCTGCGGCGACAGCTACAAAACCAATTACGTCACCCAGAAGGGTCACAGCTGGAGCGACTGGACACAGACAGAACCGCCGAGCTGCACCCAGACAGGCATCAAAACACGCACCTGCACAAGCTGCGGCAAAAGCGAGGATATGCAGATCGCTAAACTTGCGCACAGCTACAAAAGCACAGTCGTACCGCCAAGCTGCACAGCACAGGGCTATACCCTGCATACCTGTACAAGCTGCGGCGACAGCTACAAGGATAGCTACACCTCGGCAGTGCCTCACAGCTACGGCAATTGGATAACTATCACCGCAACTCCCGCACAGTCAGGCGGAAGATACAGGGTCTGCACCGAATGCGGCAATACCCAGACCGAGCTTTCCGGCAAGACCGATCTGCGCCTTGCAGGCAATTCCAGATACGATACCGCCTTTGCCATCGCCGACAGGCTCAAAAAGGAGAACGGCGGCAAAGCGTTTGAGAATATCATCATCGCATCGGGCACCGATTTTGCAGACGCACTCTCCGCAACCTACCTTGCAAAAACAACAAAAGCGCCGATACTTATCACCTCCAAAGCCGATACTGTTATGTCAAAGGTAGATGAATACATCAAGAAAAATGCAGCATCGAATGCGACCGTATATATCATCGGCGGCGAAAGTGCCGTATCCGCACAAATGGAGCGAAAGCTTGGCGGCTTTACCGTAAAGCGCCTTGCAGGCAGGAACAGATACCTCACCAACCTTGCGGTGCTCAAAGAAACAAAACTCACAAGCGAGGAGCTTCTCGTAGCATTCGGCGGAAACTACGCAGATGCGCTGTCATCATCGGCAGTCGGAAAGCCTATCTTCCTTGTCGCAGGCAGCGGCTTGACGGCAGACCAGAAAGCATACCTTTCAACGCTGAGATCGACCACCGCAACTATAATCGGCGGCACGGGCGCAGTAAGCGCGGGCATTGAAAAAGAGCTCAAAAAGTCTTTCAAGACAGTCAACCGTCTCGGCGGAGCAAACCGCTTTGAGACCTCTGTACTCGTTGCACAGCACTACTTTGATGACCCTCCGACCATCGCCCTTGCCTACGGCTTGAACTTCCCCGACGGCTTGTGCGGCGGCCCTCTCGCAATGACGTACGAGTGTCCTTTGATACTCACCGTCAGCAACAACTACACCGCAGCAAAAGCGTATGCAAAACAAATAAAAGCGACAAGCGCCGTCACATTCGGAGGCTCGTCACTTATAACCGATGCCGCAATAAACGGCATCCTGGGCAAATAAAAGTAAACAAAAACGGCTCTCTGTAAACCTCACAGAGAGCCGCTTTTTATCTTTCACATATCAATCGCTCGATCTTCCCGAGCCGCACAAGGCGCATATAGTCGTCAATGCTTTGCAGCTTTTGTGCAAAAACCGTTGCACATCTTCCGCCCGATACCGTATCGTGCCTGTCAGATCCCGCGACCTTCACAAGACCGTAGCTTTCTGCATACAGGTCCGCGCGCTGATCGAACTTCGGATCACGGTTGCCCGCATTAAAGACCTCCACCGCGTCAACATCATACGGATACAGCCGTATCGTGTCAATGTAGCCTGCCTCGCGGAAAGGGTGCGCGTGAACGATAAGTCCGCCGTTTTCGTATACAAACCCCATAAACTCCTTCACGCCCATCTGCATTATCTGCGGGTTCGCCTTCAGCCACGCCTCGTCAAGCCCGTAAACAAGCAGGTCGGTGCCGAAGTAAGAGTATTCCATTCCGAAAAAGACCGACAAGCCTATCTGCTCACCCACGCGCTTTGCGTCCTTGTAGCCCTCGCAGTAGCGCTCGCACTTTTCCTCCCAGCGAAGATTTTTATCGACCGCGCAGTTGCCGTTGAAAAAGTGGTCGGTGACGATAATGCCGTCATAGCCAGCATCCTTGTAGTACCGCGCAAGCTCCGCACCCGTGGCGCGACCGCAGGCACTTCCCTGCGAGGTGTGGCAGTGCGTTTCATAAATGTACTGCATCAGTCGGCTATCTTTCTTGCCTCAACATAGTAGCGCTTGTCCCACGCGTGACCCATAGAGAAGGTCTTTCTCGGCAGCGCGCCGTCGCATATAACTGTCGGGAAAAGCTCGGACTTCGCCATATCCGGCAGCAGCACGCCCAGCGCATCAGCACCCTTTGAAAGACTGTCGATGACCTCCGTGCCGTGAATGTAGTCTATCTTGCCGCCGTTTGCTTTCATATACCCGTCAAGGAAATTCTGAAGTGAGCCGACCGTCAGCTTCGAGCTTGCCTTGTGAATGTAAAAGTCCTCGTGCGCACCGTCAGTAACGACCGTTATCTTCTGCTCACTCTTGTCCTTTGAAAGCCCCAGAGCCTGCGTCATCTCAGCCATAAGCTTTGCCCTGTCGATGCCCGTGCAGATCCTGTGTATAGCCTCAAATTCCAGTGCAGGCGAGTGCAGATTGACTATCTCCACAAGCGCGTATCTGCACCTTGCATTCGTCATATCCTTGCCAGCATTGTTCGCCTTCTGCTCCTCGTAGAAAGCCTTAGCGGTAGCAAGCGAATGGTTTCCGTCACCCATAGCAAATGTCAGCACAGCCTCGTTCTCATAACCGTAGCGCTCATTGAAAGCAGCCTGCGAGTCAAACTCCTCCAGCGTTTCAAGCAGCCTTGCCTGCGTGTCCTTGTCTATCAGCCAGCCCGTTATGTGACCGCCGTTTTTCATCATATCAAAGTCATACACCTTTTCAAAGCTGTCCTTTTTAGCTGCAAGCGGCTCAACGATGCTCTTTTTCGCATCGTCAACAAGTATCATAATGTGCGGCAGCTCAACAGGCGCACCGCGTCTTACCTTTATCCTCGGCGGAATACGCTCAACAACAGTTGCCTCCGTCGCCCTCACCTTGCTGTTTGAGCCTTTGTTGTAGTCATACTCCTCCAGGTCGATAGCGCCGACAATGCCTGCCCTCACCTTTCCGTCAGCCTGCACGCGCTCGATGTAGATAAGCGCGTCCTTGTACTCGGTGAATGTATCCTGCGCCATGTACTCGTTCATCTTCCCGTGAATTTTGTCAATGCGCGCATCAACGTCATCACCCTCAAGGTAGACCTCGGGAAGAATAAGGTCAAGAGTCGTTTTGCTGCCCTGTGTTATCTTCTCAACGTCCGCCCAGTATTGCGGCTCGCTCGTGTACTGGTCGCACGCAACGACCGCCCACTTTGTCATATCCGTATTCTTTGGCAGAAGAATATCTGCCGGCTTGAATGCTGCCATTTTTATCAACCTTTCATTATTGGATTTCAATTTATCATCAGCCATTGGCTGCAAAACTTGTTCAAAATTGCCTTTGCCTTACCGACAGCAGCGGCATTTTTTCTCCGTACATTGCGCAGCATTTTTTAGCTGCATCTCGCTTTGCATCTGCACAAAGCCGTACTTTTCGTACAGCGGTCTGCCCATGTCTGTACTCGGGGTCGGTGTACATATTCATAACATATGCCTTTTTACCCGATGTCACATCGCAGGTCGGCATAACGCTGTAATAGCTCATACCGCCCGTGCCGATAAGCCTTTGCCCGTCAAAAACAAGATAAGCCGTGTGGCTGCCGTCAGCAAGCGCCCTTTTGTAGTACTCTCTCGACTGCCTTTCTATCTCGCTCATATCCGCATCATCGGGCAGCTTGTTCGCCGCCTTCAGCACCATCACCCTTGACCGGACCAGCAGCTCAATATCGCCAATATCCGCCTTTGTGTAAACATACCGCATATCCTATCTGCCCCCAAAATTGTTGTTCTGACCGTTCTGATAGTACCCGTTGGGGTCATTGTGATAGCCCTGATAATTCCCATCAGGATATTTAGGGTAATTCTGATAATTCCCGTTCTGATAAGGATAATTCTGATATGGATAGTTCTGATAATTAGGATAGCCGCCGGGATAGCCCTGATACATATTGCTGTTGTAAGGCGGATTGACATACGCGCCGAAATCTGCAATGTTCTGCGGCTGCTCCTTGCCTTTGATTATCGCCGCGACAAGCGTACCTATGAACTCAAAGAACAGCATCGGCGAAATGATATACAGCTTCATAAAGCCGTATCCGAACTTGTCCGTTTTGCTGTTGGGGGTAAAATAGGCCAAACCGTAACAAACGCTTACCGCAAGGCATATGCCCGTCAATACCGCAAAGAACACAAGTACGTTCCCCTTAGGCTTGCCCTTAGCCAGTCTTGCCTTGTTGTAATAGTAACCTATCCACGCCGCCACAGTTATCGGCAGACATATCATAAACCCGATAAATCCGATTATCCACAGTAATACCGAGTCAATTGTCCACAGCAGTGCCGCCGCGATAGTCTCTACCGTGAAAAATATAGCCAAAGCGTTCATAGCCTCTCCCCCTTGTCTGCAATTTACAAAAAAGCAGGGCGGCAAAACCTTACCACCCTGCTTATTCACTCATTCTTCTGTTTCTGTATCTGCCTCGTCAGCCGCCTTATTATCAGCAGCCTCCTTTTCAGTCTGCGCGGTGGTGGTCTTGTTTGCGCCGCAGCAGTTCTTGTACTTTTTACCGCTTCCGCACGGACAAGGAGCATTTCTGCCTATCTTCTCTTTCTTGCGGATAGTTATGTTGTGATGTACCTTGTTTTCCTTGTAAACGTCCTCACGCTTGGGCGCGTCCTCGTTCTTTCTCACCTGAATGGTAAACAGCATCCTCACCGTGTCCTCGCGGATAGATGCGACCATGTTATCGAACATATCCATACCCTCAACACGGTACTCGACAACAGGGTTCTTCTGACCGTACGAACGCAGACCGATACCTCTCTTGAGTTCCTCCATATCGTCGATATGTGCCATCCACTTTGTATCAACGACCTTGAGCAGGCAAACTCTCTCGACCTCGTGCAGCATCTCCGTGCCAAGCTCTTCCTCGCGCTTTTTGTAAAGCTCGTTCGCCCTGTCAGAGAGCAGTTTCACGATATCTTCCTTGTTAATGTCGTCAAGCTCCTGAACGGTGTAGTTGAAATCGTCCTCTGTCGTGAGGATACCCGCAAGGTGCTCACGCAGACCCGAAAGGTTCCAGTCGTCCTTGATATCATCATCGAGCAGGTAAGCATCGACCGAGTCAACAACATACTGGTCGATCATATTTACAATGTAATCGTGAACATCCTCACCGTCAAGCACCTTCTGACGCTGACCGTAGATGATCTCACGCTGCGTGTTCATAACATCGTCGTAGTTGAGGACATTCTTTCTGATGTTGAAGTTTCTGCCCTCTATCTTCTTCTGCGATGACTCGATGATGTTGGTCAGCATCTTTGACTGTATCGGCGTGTTCTCGTCAACCTTGAGCATATCCATGATGCCCGTTACCTTGTCGCCGCCGAATATTCTCATAAGATCGTCCTCAAGTGAGAGGAAGAATGTGCTCTCGCCCGGATCGCCCTGACGTCCCGAACGTCCGCGCAGCTGGTTGTCGATACGTCTTGCCTCGTGTCTTTCCGTACCGATGATGTACAGACCGCCTGCCTCTCTTACCTTGTCAGCAAGCTCTGCGACCTCTGCGGAGAAGCCCTTGTAAAGCTCCTCATATCTCTTTCTTGCAGCAAGTATCTCCTCGTCCTCGGTGACCGACGGACCTGATGCCGCAACAGCGATCTCCTCGGAGTAGCCCTCCTTCTGGAGCTGTGCAAGCGCCTTGTACTCAGCGTTACCGCCGAGCATGATATCCGTACCACGTCCTGCCATGTTGGTCGCGATGGTTACCGCACCGAACTTACCTGCCTGTGCAACGATAAGCGCTTCCTTGTCGTGATACTTTGCATTGAGCACCTCATGCTTGATGCCCTTGTTTTTGAGCAGCTTTGAAAGGTATTCACTCTTTTCGATAGAGACCGTACCTACAAGCACAGGCTGTCCCTTTTTGTGACACTCCTGTATCTGCTCGATAACGGCATTGAATTTACCCTTTTCGGTCTTGAAGATAACATCGGGGTGGTCTATTCTTGCGATAGGCTTGTTAGTCGGCACCTCGATAACGTCAAGACGGTATATCTCCCTGAACTCGTCCTCCTCGGTGAGCGCAGTACCCGTCATACCCGAAAGCTTTTCGTAAAGTCTGAAATAGTTCTGGAAGGTGATAGTAGCGATAGTCTTTGACTCTCTTGCGACCTCCACGCCTTCCTTTGCCTCGATAGCCTGATGCAGACCGTCATTGAAACGTCTGCCCACCATGATACGGCCCGTGAACTCGTCAACGATAAGCACCTCGCCGTCCTTAACAACGTAGTCGATATCCTTTCTCATCGTACCGTTAGCCTTGATAGCCTGGTTGATGTGGTGCAGAAGCGTCATATTCTCCGTGTCCATAAGGTTGATGACGTTGAACGCCTTTTCAGCCTTTTTCACACCGCTTTTGGTAAGTGTGGCAGTCCTCGCCTTCTCGTCAATGATGTAGTCGCCGCCGAGCGCATCGTTGTCGGCTTTGTCGTCCATCTCAACGACCTTTACGGCTTTAAGTGTCTTTGCGAATCTGTCCGCAAGGGTGTAAAGCTGTGTCGACTTGTCGCCCTGTCCCGAAATGATAAGCGGAGTTCTCGCCTCATCTATAAGTATCGAGTCCACCTCGTCCACGATAGCGAACGAATGCTCTCTCTGTACCTTGTCTTTTTTGTAGATAACCATGTTGTCACGCAGGTAATCAAAGCCGAACTCATTGTTCGTACCATAGGTGATGTCGGAGAAATACGCCTTTCTCTTATCCTCCTTGCTCATGCCCGGCAGTACGCAGCCGATAGTGCAGCCCAGGAACTTGAACACCTTGCCCATTTCTTCCGACTGGAACTTTGCCAGGTAGTCGTTGACCGTTACAACGTGAACGCCCTTGCCGTCCAGCGAGTTTGCATACGCAGCAAGACACGCAACCAGAGTTTTACCTTCACCTGTCTTCATCTCCGCGATACGTCCCTGATGCAGAACGATAGCACCGATTATCTGAACAGGGTAAGCCTTTTTGTCAAGCACCCTGTACGCAGCCTCACGGCAGACAGCCAAAGCATCGCAAAGCACGTCGTCAAGCGTTTCGCCGCCGCTTACTCTGTCTTTGAGCACCTGCGTCTGCGCAGAAAGCTCCTTGTTGTCCATGCCCTTGTACTTTTCTTCAAGGTCAAGCACCTTCTGCTTGATAGGCTCTATCTTTTTAAGCTCCTTTTTAGAGTAGTTGCCGAATAACTTATCTACTAAACCCATTTTATCTTTCCACCTTTTGTCATTTATCTTTTTTGATACGGGTATATTCTCATATAGCTACAAAAATACATTATATATTATACAACAAGCGAGTAGGAATGTCAACAAAAATCGCAAAACTTTTAACATACCGCTAACAAAAAAAGCAGGAGAGCATTTTGCTCTCCCGCGGTGGTTATTGTTAAACTGTTCCGTAGGTATACTTTACAATTTCCAGTACAGATTCAAAGTTTCCTTTCAATGCTTCCTGCGGTGAATAGATTATCTCCTCTGTAAGATTTTTTCCCGAATAGGTCTGCTTTGATGTCGGATAATACTCTCTGCCGTAATTGTTTTTAACCTTTGTCTTTGGCAGAGTGACCTTTATATAACTGTCTGCGTTGTAGGTATATTCATAATGGAAATCGGATGCTACAGTCATACTTCCGGCAATCATAGTTTCAGTCTTACTCGATGTGCAGTTGTTTTTAGCATCGTAGGTCGACGAAACTATCGTCTTGTTTCCAACTGAATCTACTGTAGTCGTTCTGACAACATTTCCATTGGAATCGTACTCGTAGGTTTTATCGGCACTGGCGCTTTTTCCGGTTTGGAACTTGTTATCGGTATGTTCAGATGCAAGCCTGCCGTCTTTGTACGAATATGTTGTAACTCTCATTGAGATATATTTATCCTGCGTTCCGAAATAGTACGTTTCCTTTGTTATGTTTTGATTATTGTCATACTCGTACAGATACGTATCATTTACACGACCGGATTTATACATCAGACTTTTTATTTCCAAGCCTTCATCATTATAAAATGTTTCACTTGACATCTCATTTTTTTCGTTATAATACTTGCAGTGTTTATAGTTATCCTCATATTCATATCTTGCAGCACTCTCTTTTGACGCTGCCTGTGATCTTGTTTTATCTCCTGTTATCGTAAACTTTGAAGGAACAGGCTCGCCTTTATTGTTTTTCACATATTCACGAGTCTGTGTATATATCAGCTCACCGCTCGGCGTAAGATGCTCGACCTTTAACAGCACCTCTTTATCTTCCTGCTTTTCCTCGGCATTGCTGCTGTCGCTGTCCGAGCTTGCCTCGGCTTTGCTGTCAGCCTTGCTTTCGCTGTCTGCGCCGCTTTCCGTCTTGCTTTCGCTGTCAGCCACGCTTTCACTTTGCGCCTGTGACGAGCTGCCCGCGGTTTTTTCTGCATCTGCCGTGCTTGCGCTGTCACCGCACGCAGTCATGCAAGCCGCCATAAAAACCGACAAAACTATCGCTAAAGCCCTCTTTTTCATAAATATCGCTCCCTTGCATCATTTCTATGTGTATTGTATCACCACTGTTGATTATTGTCAAGTCATCATACCGCATTTGACTTATTTTCGGGTTTGTGTTATAATAAATTATTTACTGTACAATTTAAAGAGGGAGAGTAAAAAATGATAACAGTTTCAAATGTCAGCATTTCCTTTGCAGGTCAGCAGCTTTTCAAGGACGTTGACCTCAAATTCACACCCAACAACTGCTACGGCATCATCGGCGCAAACGGCGCAGGCAAATCCACATTCCTGCGTATCCTCTGCGGCGAGCTTGAGCCCACCACGGGCGAGGTCATTATCCCAAAGGATACCCGCCTTTCCGTGCTTCGCCAGGACCACTTCGCCTTTGACGAGTATACCGTCCTTGATACCGTGATAATGGGCAACAAGCGCCTTTACGACATCATGCAGGAAAAGGACGCGCTGTACGCCAAGGAGGATTTCTCCGAGGAGGACGGCGAGCGTGCAGGTGCCCTTGAAAGCGAGTTTGCCGAGCTTAACGGCTGGGAGGCGGAGTCTGATGCCTCCAAGCTGATACAGGGACTTGGTCTGCCCGAGGATATCCTCTATTCGCAGATGTCGACCCTCAGCGGTAACGAGAAGGTCAAGGTGCTGCTTGCACAGGCGCTTTTCGGCAACCCCGATATCATCATGCTCGACGAGCCGACCAACCACCTCGATATCGACGCTATCAGCTGGCTGGAGGAGTTCCTTTCGGACTATTTCGGCACCGTGCTTGTCGTTTCGCACGACAGACACTTCCTCAATAACGTCTGCACCCATATAGTCGATATCGACTACACCAAGATAAAAATGTATGTCGGCAACTACGAGTTCTGGTACGAGTCCTCACAGCTTATGCAGCGAATGATAAACAACCAGAACAAAAAGACCGAGGAGAAGATAAAGGAATTGCAGGAGTTTATCCAGCGCTTTTCTGCCAACAAGTCCAAATCCAAGCAGGCTACCTCACGAAGAAAGCTGCTTGATAAGCTCACCGTCGAGGAGCTTCCCGCATCTTCAAGGAAATATCCTTATATCGGCTTTACAATGGACAGAGAGCTTGGCAAGGACGTTCTTAAAGTCAACGGCATCTCCAAAACAGTTGACGGCGTAAAGCTGCTCAACAACGTTTCCTTCACCCTTTCAAGAACCGATAAGGTCGCATTCATCGGCGAGTCAGAGCAGGCAATAACCATGCTTTTCAAAATTCTTGCCGAGGAGGAGCAGCCCGACGAGGGCAGCATCAAGTGGGGCGTTTCGACCTCCCGTTCCTACTTCCCTATCGACAATTCCAGCTACTTCAACGATAACGATACCACCATCGTTGACTGGCTGCGTCAGTATTCACGCTCGGAAATAACCGATACCTACCTGCGCGGCTTCCTGGGCAAAATGCTCTTCTCGGGCGACGAGATCTACAAGCCCGTCAAGGTACTCTCGGGCGGCGAGAAGGTAAGGTGTATGTTCTCGCGAATGATGCTCTTCGGCTCAAACGTGCTTATCCTTGACAGACCTACCAACCACCTCGACCTTGAATCTATCACCGCCGTAAACAACGGTCTTTCCGACTTCAAGGGCGTAGTTATATTTGCGACTCACGACCACGAGATCGCACAGACCGTCGCTAACAGAGTCATCGAGATAACCCCCGACGGCTGCCTTGACCGAATGGGAACATATGAAGAGTTCCTCGATTTCCGCCGCGAGCGCGGTATGAAGTCCTTCATCGAGTAACGCTATGAACAAGCCAAAGTGCCTCCTGCTCACCATCTGCGCCGCTATGATGCTCGTATCCTGCTCGCACAGCAGCGAAAGCGAAAAGCAGACCGTCACCGAGCCGCAAAGCGTCAGCGCCACCGCGCAGACATCGGCTTCAACTACCGCATCGCAAACGTCCTCGGTTTCAGCGACCGCCGCAAGCACATCATCAAGCACCGCCGGCACAACATCTGCAAAGCCTGCCGAAACTATGCCTGCCGCAGCTTCTGCCGACCGCACCAAGCCGACCATATTCACCGAAAGCACGACCGTATACCACCTCGCAGGCACCGCCTTTGACCTGAATAACTACATCAGCTACGGCGATGATACCGACAGGCATCCGCGCCTTTCCTGCACAGGCAAGGTCGATACGAGCAAGCCGGGCGATAACCCAATAAAAGCGACCGTCACCGACGCATCGGGCAACACCGCCTCGCATGATCTCACCGTCAAGGTCGTAACCACCCTGCCAAAGCAGCAAGCTCCGCAGATCCCCTCAATGACCTTCGATGCGTTCAAAGCCAGGTACAAGGCATACAACACGCGCTTTGGCATCGACGTTTCGCAGTGGCAGGGCAATATCGACTTCAAAGCCGTCAAAAACGCAGGCTGCACCTTCGCCTTTATCCGCGTAGGAACAAAATTCAGCAGCTTCACCCTCGATCCGTATTTCAAGCAAAACCTTGAAGGCGCGCTCGCCGCAGGTCTTGACGTTGGTGTGTACCTCTACACGACCGACCACACCGAGCAGTCAGCACGCGAAAGCGCAAAGTGGGTAGCAGCGCAGCTCGGCGGCAAAAAGCTCACCCTGCCCGTCGCGTTCGACTGGGAAGAGCTTGACGGTTTTCAGAATTACGGCGCAAGCATAAATGATGTCAACTGCGCATATATCGCTTTCAAAAACGAGCTCGCACAAAACGGCTATTCATCAATGCTCTACGGAAGTGTCAGGACATTCAGTACCCTCTGGCTCGACTCCGTAAAAGCCTCAAGCCCCGTGTGGCTCGCCCAGTATACCGATAAACCGACGTATAACGGCGACTTCGGCATCTGGCAGGTCTGCTTCGGACGTATCGCAGGCATCAGCGCCAATACCGATTTCAACGTGCTTTACACAAATAAACGCTATAAATGATAAAAAGTCATCACAGATCTTCTCCGTGATGACTTTTTTCATCAAATCAGTATTTGTCGGGGAATGTTCGGTGAATAATCGGGCTGGAACTCTTTTGGAGAAGAGTTCCCCCCGTACCCCCCCTCAGAAACCTTTTATTGCTTTTTCGCCATTTGGGGACACGTCCCCAAATA
>CADAEJ010000041.1 GCA_902786965.1 uncultured Ruminococcus sp.
TTGCAACAGGCAAGTTCCCGATGTGGGTGTCGCAGGCTGATAAGTATGTCGATGACGGTATTCTGTTCGGCAGATACCGCAAAGGTCAGGTAACAAAATAAGGAAAGTATTAACAATAGTATTCATTCACCACGCAAGACCCATAACACTTCACTATAAAGCCGAAGTGCTATGGGTCTTGACGCTCAGAAAGAAAAAGGTACAATTATATGAAAAAGATAGCAACGATGATGATCGCTGCGGTCATGTGCGTGATGTGCCTTGCAGGCTGCGACAAGTACACATCAAAATATGAAGCGGTGGCATTTGTTCATTCAAACGATCCTGACGCTGCATCTATGAGCTTCTCGGAATTTGAGGGGACTATGGTATTCACGCTCGAGGGCAGGAAAGGCGGTTCAAAGCTCAAATACAGCGCAAGGCTTGAAAAGGGCAGCGCAAAGATATCCTACGACTGCGGCGGAACAAAGAAAGCGCTGTGCACGATCAAGTCGGGCGAGAATACAAAAGCATCTCTTGACGGCATTGAGGGCGAAACGATATACATTATAATAGAGTCGGATCAAAGATGTGAAAACGGCAGGATGAGCTTTGAAATATTATAGGTACATAGTGTAATGCTGTTTCGTGCAAAATAATAGCTCAAAAGGAGTAGGCTGATATGACAAAAGATAACGTTCACAACAGCAGGCTTGCGCTGCTGCTGCCGATAAGGTGCATAGCTTTTGCGGTGATATTTGTTGCAGGCGCGCTTATCACGGGCAAAAAGGTCGCGGACATCAGCAACTGGTGGTCTGTGGCGGCAAGCGCTGTGAATATTTTTACGATACTTTTAGTGGTGCTTGCGGCGAAAAAGACGGGCAGGAACTACGCACAGCTGCTTAATTTCCGCAAGGGTATGCTATCCGCAAAAAAGACGGTCATCACGGTGATAGTGATGTGCGTTATCGGAATGTCGGGTATGTATCTTTCGGGGCTTGTATGCTACGGCTCGGTAATGCCGCGCGTGACGCTGAAAATAGCTGCGCCGATACCCTTTGTGCTTGCGCTGATAAACCTTATCGTTCTGCCTGCGACTATATCTTTTGCAGAGGACGGGCTGTATCTTGGCTGCGGTGTGAACAGCTTTAAGAACAAGTACGCAGCGGTCATTATCCCTGCGTTTTTCTACACGCTGCAGCACTGTTTTATACCGACTATTTTCGATGTAAAGTATATGCTTTACAGATTTCTTATGTTCCTGCCGCTGACGGTCATTTTCTGCGTGTACTATCGCAGAAAAAAGAACCCTGTGCCGCTGATGATCGCCCACGCGGTGCTTGACTTTGCAACGGGTATGCTTATACTTATCACATCGTCAAGCGCGCAGCTGTATGAAAAAATGGAAAGTATGCTGTGATCGGAGAGAATAAAATGCTTGGTATTTATTTCAGCGCAACGGGCAATTCAAAATACTCATCAGAGGTGTTTTTAAACGATCTTGACACTTGCGCGCCCGTCATTTCGATAGGGGATAAGGACGCAGCGCAGATGCTGAAAGAGACTGACGAGGTAGTTTTCAGCTATCCCGTGCAGTACAGCGCTGTGCCTAAGATCGTTAGGGATTTCATCGAAAGGACAGCGCCTTTGTGGCAGGGCAAAAGGGTTTTCGTTATTGCGACTATGGCGATGTTCAGCGGTGACGGCGCAGGGGTGCTTGCACGGCTTTTGAAAAAGCACGGTGCCGTGATAACGGGCGGTCTGCATTTGCAGATGCCTGACAGCATAGCTGATGAAAAGGTGCTTAAACGCTCGTTTGAAAAGAATAAAAGGCTTGTGGAAAAGGCAAGGGCAAAGGCTGTTAAAGCGGCTCGCGGCATTAAAAGCGGTCGCTATCCGCAGCAGGGGCTGGGCGTTTTACCGCGCTTTGCGGGCTTTATCACCCAGCGGCTCTGGTTTGGTCACCGCACGCTGAAATACTATTCACGCGGATTGAAGGTCGATGCGCAAAAGTGCGTTGGCTGCGGCAGATGCGCTTGTGTCTGCCCGACAGGGAACATTCTGGTGCAGGGCAAAGCGGCTGTTGGCGGCAGAAAATGCACGGTGTGCTACAGCTGTGTGAACCGATGTCCCGTGCAGGCGATAACGCTGCTTGGAAAAGAGGTCATAGAGCAGACGGCTATTGAAAAATACACAGACTGACAATAAAAAAGCCCGAAGGCAGCAAATTTGAACTGCTTTCGGGCTTTATCGTTATTCTATCAATCTACCTTGGGCATTTTAGCAACGCTCTTTGCTATCTCCTCATCGGTAGGGATATAGTCGCTCATCTCGCCGTCATTGTACTTCTGATATGCGTACATATCAAAGTAGCCTGTACCTGTAAGACCGAACAGGATAGTCTTTTCCTCGCCTGTTTCCTTGCACTTGAGAGCCTCGTCGATAGCGACTTTGATAGCGTGGCTGCTCTCGGGTGCAGGGAGGATACCCTCTGTTCTTGCAAACTTCTCTGCAGCCTCGAAAACGCTTGTCTGCTCAACGCTGCGCGCAGTCATAAATCCATCGTGGTACAGCTGTGAGAGCACGCTGCTCATACCGTGGTAGCGCAGACCGCCTGCGTGGTTAGGCGATGGCATGAATGTGCTGCCCAGGGTATACATCTTTGCGAGCGGGCAGACAGCGCCTGTGTCGCAGAAATCGTAGCCGAAAGTACCTCTTGTGAGGGACGGGCAGGAAGCAGGCTCGACAGCGATGAACTCGTAGTCAGCCTCGCCGCGCAGCTTTTCGCCCATGAACGGCGAGATAAGTCCGCCGAGGTTTGAACCGCCGCCTGCGCAGCCGATTATCATATCGGGCTTGATGCCGTACTTATCCATAGCAGCCTTTGACTCAAGACCGATAACAGACTGGTGCAGAAGTACCTGCGAAAGCACCGAGCCGAGTACATATCTGTAGCCCTCCTGTGAGGTAGCTGCCTCGACAGCCTCCGAGATTGCGCAGCCCAGTGAGCCGTTTGTACCCGGGAACTCTGCATTTATCTTTCTGCCCACGTTTGTGGTCATAGAAGGCGATGGGGTAACGTTTGCGCCGTAGGTACGCATTACCTCGCGTCTGAAAGGCTTCTGCTCGTAGGATACCTTTACCATATATACCTGGCAGTCAAGTCCGAGATATGCGCAAGCCATTGAAAGCGCTGTGCCCCACTGACCTGCACCTGTTTCGGTGGTAACGCCCTTGAGGCCCTGCTTTTTAGCGTAGTAAGCCTGTGCGATGGCGCTGTTGAGCTTATGGCTGCCCGAGGTATTGTTGCCCTCGAATTTGTAGTAGATCTTTGCAGGTGTGCCGAGTGCCTTTTCAAGGCAGTATGCCCTTACCAGCGGGGAAGGTCTGTACATCTTGTAAAAGTCAAGTATCTCCTGCGGGATGTCGATATACGGTGTTGTATCGTCAAGCTCCTGCTTTGCAAGCTCTGTGCAGAAAACGTGGCTGAGCTCATCAATAGTGCAGGGCTGGTGCGTTGCGGGATTGATAAGCGGTGCGGGCTTGTTTTTCATATCTGCACGCACGTTATACCACTGCTTTGGCAGCTCGTTTTCATCAAGATAGATCTTGTACGGGATTTCTTTGTTGTTCATAACACTCATCCTTTCTGTATTTGCGGATAGCATACAAAAAAACCTGCCCCGTTTTACAACGGGACAGGATAACGTTTCCTGCTGTGCCACCCAGATTGTCAGCGCTTACGCTGCTTTTAACGTACTATCATACGTTTCACCCTTAACGCAGGTTCTGCGTCTTGCCTAATTAGGCTATCGCCTGTTCGGTTCGCCCTCACGAGCCCATTCACGATATGACTGTATACCGCGCTCTCACCTGCCGCGGCTCTCTTTGATACAGCTGCATAAAGCTACTTACTCTCGCTCAAAGGTTTATGGCTGATATTTACGAGTATGATGATAGCACATCTTTATCATTTTGTCAAGTGTTTTTATGATTTTTCTTAAAACAGCACTATCAGCATCGAGCCGTCGGGCATATTCAATTCGATGCGGCTGTTTATCTCTTTGCGCTTTACTGTGTAAGAGGTAACAGCGCCCTGCGCTTTGAACTTTTCTGCAAGTGCTGTGAGCATTTCTATCCTGTGATCGAGGTCGGCTGCGACGTATTCGTCGGTTTTCTTGAGCTCTCGCATTGATATCTCGGGGTCAAGCTCGCCGCCGCTTGTTTTTGTTTCGGGTTGTCTGATGTTCATTTTATCTTTGGAGCTGCTGACATTTGCATTATTTTCCTCACCCTTTTTTCCATAATTATCGCCAGCGACATTGTCATTGTACGTTTTGTCAGCCGTACTGTATGAAGCATCGCCCTTTGCGGAAATTTCGGTATCGGTCTTGACCTCGTTCTCCTTTGAGGTCATAAAAACGACTGTGCCTGCGACAACTGCGGCGAGGCAGGCTGCGAGTGCTATATATTTTGCGATGCCCCTGCTCTTTGGTGCGGGTGCGGACTGTGTTATCTGCGGCGCGGCTTGTGCTTCGCTGCTTTTTTGGCTTGCGTCTATCCTGCGCTCGATCCTTGCCCAGAGCATATCCATATCGGGTGAGCTTTTCTGCATATGCTCGCTGTAAGCATCATCTATTCTTTTATTCATAAAGTTCACCCTCCTTGTAAAGTTTTTTGAGCCGTTCTATCGCGGTGCGGTAGTTCCAGGCGACTGTGCCCTGCGGTATGCCAAGCGCTTCGCTTATTTCCTGCAAGGTCATCTGCATACCTATGTGCATATCGACTATCTGGCGCTGCTTTGGGTTCAGCGCATCAAGCGCCTGCGAGAAAGTCATACTGTTTTCAATGTCGTTTTCGACGCTCTGCGGATCGGCGATCTGCGTTTGTGACTCGTCATCGTCAAGCTCAAAGCTCTGCCGCCCGTTTTTGCGAAGAAAATCAAGTGCGATATTTCTTGCCATTACTGTTATGTAGCGTTTGTGACCGTTGCCTGCTTTATACTGCGAGGCTGTTTCCCAGAGCTTCATAAAAAGGTCTGCTGTGAGATCCTGTGCATCATACTCGCTTCTGACTATACCCAGTATCACCTGATAGATCTGTTTTGCGTATGCATCGTAGATCTCCTTGAGCCCGTCCTTTTCCCCCTGAACAATGCGGGCAACCGCCGCATCGAACTGCGCATCGGTCATTATTTTTCCCCCTTGCTGTTTTATTTACGTTTTAACGCAGGTGTTTTTATTGTGTTATTTTCCACAAAAATAAAGCGCGGTTTTTGTATATGATTATACTATTCGGCTTTTTCCCACACATTATACTATATTTTGAGCCGTATTGCAAGTGCAAACGGGCAAAAGATATCCCCGCGAACAAGATGCGTTCACGGGGACAGGTGATCATCAATCTGCAAGACGCTTGAATTTAATGCTTATCGGGTCGATGCCTGCGAGCCTGAAATGCAGTCTTACAACAGAGAAGCGCGAGAAGAAGTACGCTCTTTCGACGGTATGGCTGACGGGCTTGCCGCCTGTGCCGTTCCAGGTGAACGTTCCCATTGACGTTCCGACGCAGAAGATGGTGATAGGCATCTGTGCAAGCTCGCTTGCGTTGGAGCTTGCGGTGATGGTTATGCTGTAAGCGCCCTCTTTTGCTCTTTCGACAGTAAAGCTGTGATCCATATTTCTGCGCACCTTGACATCCGAAAGGTCGATCTCAAGCTCGTCTTCAAGGTAGTAGACTCTGCTTGCAGCCTCGGCATCAATTGTTTCATCGGGCTTATTGATGACCTCGACTTTTTCGTCTGCGTTCATCATACGCTTCATAGCGTGGGTATCAAGCAGGAAGGAAAGCACATTTTTTGCACAGCGCTGAAGCTCGGCTCTGGTGAGGGTGCCGTCTGCAAGGGCTGTTTGAATGTTGTCGGTGTGCTGCTCGCTGTTTGCGCAGACCATATAGACATCGTTCTGCGCTCTTACCATTGCGGCGAAGTTGTTTTTATCGGGGGCGCAGCCGCGGTCGTTGATATTTGCCCACCAGTCTGTCATAGCAAAGCCGTCAAAGCCCCACTGCTGACGCAGGATAACGGTATCAAGATCAAAGCTGCCTGCTGTCCAAAGGTCGTTGACCTTGCCGTAGGTGGTCATAACAGAACGGTTCTTGCCGCACTTGACCGCCATTTCAAAGCCGCGCAGGTAGATCTCGCGCAGTGCTCTTTCGCTTATGGCGGAATCAAGGAAGTGTCTGTTTGTTTCCTGGTTGTTGCCGCAGAAGTGCTTGATAGTTCCCTCAACGCCCTGTGAGTGCAGACCGCGAAGCTCAGATGCAGCCATAATGCCCGTGAGGTATGGGTCCTCGGAGAAATACTCAAAGTTTCTGCCGTTGAGAGGGTGGCGGTGGATGTTCATACCGGGACCGAGCAGGCAGTCAACATTGTTGGCGCGCATCTCAAGTCCGAGGAATGCGAAAAGCTCCTGTACAAGCGGCTTGTTGAAGGTCGAGGCGATAAGGGTGCCGTTTGGCAGGCTGAATGCCTTTGTGCCTGTATCAAGACGCATACCCGACGGTCCGTCAGAGCAGCAGCCGCAGGGGACGCCCATTTGTTTCAGATGCTCGCTCACGCCGCCGAAAGCTGCGGCAGTACCCGGGGTGACCTTTGGTGAACACATACCCTCGCCGCGAACAAGCACATTGAGGTCGGTATCGTCAAGCTGGGCGATGAATTCATCAAGGGTGCATTTGCCGTTTTTAACGTCTGCAAGCTTGAAGCCGCGGTCGCCCGTGAAAGCTATCTCCTCGGGCATAAGCTCGTTCCTGCGCTGTTTTTCGTCTATCTTCGAGAGGGGGACTTTTTCAAAGGCGGGTGAGCCGTCCTTGTTGACTATCCTTTCAAATTCCATAACAGGTGCAAGCGCCTGCGAAAGCTGCTGTACCAGCTCTGTTTCGTTGAGCTTGAATGCGCAGATCTCCTCGGCATCGCGCACATCGCTGCCTGCGAATATCTTATACACGCCCTGTTCAAGCACCCACGCATAAGGGAAGCCTGTAACGCCGCTGTCATCGTAGCTGGAGAACTTTCTCTCCTCGACTGTGATGGTGAGCGTCTGTTCCTCGCCGGGTGCAAGCTCCTTGGTCTTTTCAAATCCGCAAAGCACTCTTGACGGCTTGCCGAGCTTGCCCTGCGGCGCTTCGCAGTAGACCTGCACGACCTCTTTGCCTGCACGATTGCCGATATTCTTTACTGCCGCGGTGACGGTGACCTTTTCACCGTCATAGCTGCCGCTTGCGCTTATCTCAAAATCGGTATAGGAAAGTCCGAAGCCGAACGGGTAGCGGACTTTTTCCTTTGCAAAGGTCTCAAACCAGCGGTAACCTACATAGATGTCCTCGGTGTAGAAGTTGCGCTCGGTATTGTGGAAATACTTGTCGGAGGGGTAATCGGTGACATCGTAGGCGATAGTATCGGGCAGCTTGCCGCTTGGTGATACCTCGCCCAGAAGCACCCTTGCTGCGCCTGTTCCGCCTGTCATTCCGCCCTGCCAGATGTACAGCACAGCCTCGGGCTCAAACTCGTCAACAAAGCTCATATCTATGATATTTCCGACATTTAGGACAACTATCATGCGCTTGAAGTGCTTTCTGACAGTTTTCAACATTTCAAGCTCGTCATCGGTCAGCTTGTACGAGCCTGCGGTGTTTGAGTTGTCCTGCTCCTCGCCTGCGGTCCTTCCTATCACGACCAGCGCTGCCTGTGCGGTCTGTGCGGCTTTTGCGGCAAGCTCGTCACTTACGGGCATTTCCTTCTGGCACCACGGCTCTCCGCCCCAGCCTTCACCAAAATCGTGCGGATTTTCTGCGAACCAGTCGCGGTAGGTCTGCAAAAGCTCCTCGTTCAGCTTTGCGCCCGCTTCGATAAGACCGTCTGTGATGCCCGTTACTTTTGTAACGTTGACCATTCCTCCCGAGCCTGTACCGCTTTTGTAGTAGTCAAGCTGGATGCGCCCGAAAACCGCAGTTTCGCTGTTTTTATCCAAAGGCAGACCACCCTGGTTGCGCACAAGAACTGCGCCCTCGGCATTGACCTGCACCGCCTTTTCAATATATTCATTCCAATCAAGCTTTGCCATATTTGACCTCCTTATAATATCTCCTGTTGTATGAATTTATCTGCGTCTGTGCATTCAGCGCGACAGCAGTTTAAGAAATTTCTTGTCATTCATCTGTTCGTTTGTAAGATACTCGCCGTCAAAAAACAACGCATATGTTGTTATTGGCGTAGGTGCGTTCTGAGCTGTCTGCTTGTCGGTAATGTGGATCGCTCTGAACTGCACGCCCTGCTGCTGTGCGGTCTGCTGCACTATAGGGACATATTTAGCATTGAACGGACACTGACTGGTATAATAAAGCACGTAGCCCTTTTCATCGGTATGCGGATCTTTAGCACACGGTTTGAACTGCGGCTTTTCGGCATTCTTATCAAACGCAAGGAACCATAGCTGTATGCCGTTTGAGCTTTCGTCGCACACCTCAAATCCCTTGTGAGCGAGATATTTCGGGTCGGCTAAAAACGGCTTTTTCTTTGCACTTGACAGGATACAAAGTCCCTTTTTGCCCTTGCTTTTACTGTCTTTGATGCACTCTTCGAGCAGGTCGTTTGAGTAGCCGTGTCCTTTAAACGAGCCTGACACCCACAGACAGTCGATGTACATATATCCGTCTGCGATGATGGGATTCCACGCATTTTCGGCGGGTATATACTCTATGAAGCATTTGCCGCGCTCAATGCTTTTGAGAAAGACAAGCCCTTCGTCAAAGCGCTGTGCAAGCCACGCTTTTTTTGAGGACACCTGAACGTCCTTGTTGTTTGAGATAGCACAGCAGATATGCTCGCTTTCAAGATTTTGCTTTGTCACCTGAATATACTGCAAAAGAATCCCTCCCCGAACAAAATATCTTATAAAACATTATAACGGATTTTTGTCAATAATGCAAGAGATTTTTGTGCAGTTTTTCAGTTAAAAGATATGACCTTAACAGGCTTTCGGGGAACGGTGAAAGTCATAGGCAGGAATATACAAAACTTTGACAAAAAGCGCAAATATTTGATATATTTTTAAATGCCATAATGGTACTATCTTTGTAGAGAATTACGGAAAGGAGAGGGCGTTATGGCACTTGACAAGGCGCTTTACAAAAAGCTGTTCACGATAGTTACGCCTATTGCGTTTC
This sequence comes from uncultured Ruminococcus sp., assembly GCA_902786965.1. Lineage (GTDB taxonomy): Bacteria > Bacillota > Clostridia > Oscillospirales > Ruminococcaceae > Hominimerdicola. The sequence goes on from CADAEJ010000041.1 coordinate 9,205, forward strand.
AGTTTCTGACGGCATCGCTTGTAACGGCAAGTGATGCGTTTATGCTGGGATTTCTTGACCAGGATTCGTTGTCTGCCAGCTCGCTTGCAGGGCAGGTATCATTTGTTTTCAGCCTGTTCTACGGGGCTTTTGTGTTCGGCAGCACCGTTCTTGCGGCACAGTATTGGGGCAAGGGCGACAGAAATGCAGTCGAGCAGGTGCTTGCGGTGACGATGCGCTATGCGCTGATAGTGGGTTTGATTTTTTCGTTCAGCTGCGCATTTATCCCCGAACAGATAATGCGTATCTTTACATCAAACGCAGAGCTTATCGACACGGGCGCGGTATATCTTCGCGTGGTGGCGGTATCGCACTTGCTGACGGGATTTACGCAGGTGTATTTCGGCATAATGAAAGTCTGCGACAGGGCAAAGCTCAGTTCGCTCATCGGCTCGCTTTCGGTGGCTGTGAACATCGTGCTTAACGCCTGCCTTATCTTCGGACTTGCGTTCTTCCCTAAAATGGGTATTGCGGGTGCGGCGCTGGCAACGGTACTCGCAAGGGTATTTGAAACGGTTTTTGTGGTTATTATCGCTGCAAAAGGGAAGTGCCCGAAGCTGCGTGTAAAGCTGCTGTTTCGGCTCGAAAGCAAGTTTTTGCACCGCGACTATTGGAAATACACCCTGCCTATACTTATCAACCAGCTCGGCTGGGGCGGCGGCGTGACGATGTACTCGGTGATAATGGGACATCTTGGTTCTGACGCGGTGGCGGCAAACTCTATCGCGAGCATTGTGCGCTCAATGATAGCAAGCTTTTGCTGGGGCATTTCATCGGGCGTGGGGATCATTCTGGGCGCTATGCTCGGGCGCGGCGAGCTTGAGAAGGCGAAAAAAGCGGGCGGAAGCTTTGTGCGGTTTTCGATCGTCGTTGGTGTTTTGTCGGGGCTTGTGGTGCTTGCAGTGACTCCGATAGTTCTTACGGTGATAAAACTTGAGCCTACGGCTCGGCACTATCTGAAATATATGATGTTCTTTGCGGCGTATTATATAATCGGCAACTCGCTCAACTCGACGATAATCTCGGGTATATTCCCGTCAGGAGGCGACACAAAGTTTGGTATGTACTGCGATGTGATAACTCTCTGGGCAGTCGTTGTGCCGCTGGGGGCGTTTGCAGCTTTCGTGCTTAAACTTCCCGTTCTGGCTGTGGCGGCGATATTAACGCTTGATGAGTTTGTAAAGCTGCCTGCGGTGTATCATCACTATATGAAGTACAAGTGGGTGAGAAACATTACGAAGGAAAATGTTAACGGATAAGGGAAAGACGGGCTTGATGTCCGTCTTTTCTTGTATATATGCGTTGACTTTGCGCGTGCGCGGGTGTATAATCGTAACAGAAAAATGCAACAGGGGTGAGCAGATGGCAAATCCGTGGGAAGAGATAAGCCTTGACGACTACGAAAACCATATGAGCCTTGACAGCGTCGGGCAGCTGCAGGCACTGAACGCACTCATGCGTCTTCAGTTCAGCGCGCACAGTGCAAAGACCGTCATGGTGCTTGGCGTTGCGGGCGGAAACGGGCTTGAACACGCTCGGCCGCTTGGTTTTGAAAAGATTTACGGGGTTGACATAAGCGACGATTATCTGCGTGAGGTATCAAGGCGCTTTGCAGATATGTCAGGCGTGCTGGAATGTCTGAGGATAGATCTTTTGAGTGATGCACAAAATCTGCCGCAGGCGCAGCTGGTCATCGCAGATCTGCTTATCGAATATATCGGATACAAGGCTTTTCAGAGGACGGTGGAACAGATAAAGCCCGAATATGTTTCGTGCGTGATACAGATAAATACCGATCCGAAGGCATGGGTGTCGGATTCGCCGTACCTGCACGCTTTTGACATGCTTGACGAGGTGCATGATCAGATGTGTGAGAGTGAGCTTGAACAGGCTATGGCGCAGATAGGCTTTGCAAAGGTTTTAAGGTCGCAGACAGCGCTGCCTAACGGCAAGGCTCTGGTAAGGCTCGACTTTTTGTGCAAGAATTTAACCAATAAACGCTTGTAAAATCAACTGATAATCGCCTTTGTGAATTGTGCAAAAAAATAATTGACTTTGGGGGTAAAATCTGATATATTTTTAATTGGGTAAATGCGGATTACGAAATGGATATTTTTTACAGCTGTAAGAGGCAGCTTATTATTTTTATTTTTTTTACAGGTGCGGTGCTGTGAGAAAGAACAGTGTACAGCCCACTCCGTTGAAAAGGGGCGCTTTGGGTGTTTACATGGAATTTTCAGTATATTTCAAAGGCAAGGCTCGCCGAGACGTTTGAGCAGTTAAGACTCAATTCCCAGACGGGTGATATCATTGTGCGCATACATACTGCGATACATCTTGAGGATGAGGCTGTTGACCTTGCAAGGTTCATAGCAAAGCTCGTCCCGGGGGCACATATCTTCGGTACAAGCACATCTGCGGTGATAAGCTGGGGCAAGCTGATACAGAACCAGTGCGTTATCTCGGTAACTCAAATGTCAAAAAAAGGCAGAGTGCGCACGGCTATGCTGCCGACTTTCAACGATGACTGCACGCCTATCGCAGTGGACGAGCTGTGCCGGAGTGTCAAGGACGCGGTCATTGATGATAAGACAAAGCTGATGCTGACCTTCCTCACGGGCAAGTATCTTGACGTTTACAGCTTTGTTGAGCGCTGCAACGATTTCTTCCCGGGAGTGCAGATGATAGGCGGTCTTGCAAACACCTCGGAGATAAACCTGCGCAAGTTCCTTGACTCGGGCTTTGTGTTCAATGAAAACGGTTGGAGCAACAGGAGCATTATACTTGCAGCTATCGGCGGAAGCGAGGTAGAAAGCTACAGCTCGTATGCAACGGGCGTTCAGGTCATCGGCGGCGACTGCGAGATAACCGATACCTTCGGCACCTGCATCCTTTCCATCGACGGCAAGGACGCGGCGGGCGAGTACCGCATAGGCATAGGCGATGAGCTTAAAAACCGTCCCGAGCTGACCAATCTTTTCCCGTATGTATATTCGCAGGCAAGCGATATACCTATATTTGTGCGATTTTCGGACGATTCGAGCATCGCGCAGGCTTTCCCTGACGATGACCCGATAAACCGCGCAGCATATGATGCGCACCCGGGTCTTGATGTTCATTCAAAGCGCGAGATGATAAACGCTAACCATAATGTTTCTGCGGGCAAAAAGCTCAAGCGCGCGTTCATTTACGACGGCAAGATAATATCCGACAACCGCACGCTTTTCAGGCATATCGAGAATTTTGAAAAGGCGGAAACTATCTTCGGATACTCCTGCATCGCGCGCTCGATGATATATGCGAACTGCGTAAAATGGGAGCTTTCTGCATATGAGAACTCCAACATCTGCGGCTGTATCACAGAGGGCGAGATAGCACACGTAAACGGCAAAAATACGTTTGCGAACTGCTCTTTCGTTGTTTCGGTGATAGGCGAGGAGCCTGCAACGCAGATGTACAATCCCTATGCGTTTTCGCACACAGACTCGCTTGCGGCTGACAACCAGGAGCTTATCAACTATCTGTACGATGTTGAGAACAAGCTGATACAGAACGACCGCGCCGATGCGGCGGACAGCCTGAAGGCATTCGTGCGCGACTGCGAGCTGAAGCTGCTGTACTCGCAGGCGGAGGATATACCAAATGCGGCGGCTATGAATATGGATATCAAGCTCAAGGGCTATGACCGTATCTGCATAATCAACGTGTTTGATATGTCAAGCATAAATACGGTGTTTTCAGAACAGCTTATCGAGCTTACATACAAAAACTATGTATCTACCTGCGTAAGCTTTGCAAAGCAGAAAAAGTATTCGATCTATCTTATCAAGGACTGGATGCTTGCTATCGGTGCGCCCTCGTATATGGTCGCACTGTCGGAGTTCATAGAGGATATGAAAGCTTTGCAGAAGTCGCTGTTCGAGGTCTCGGCGGACTATATCTCGATAGTGCCGCTGTTCAGCCTTATTGATGACTGCAACGTTGACAACACCTATCAGGCGTACTATTCGATGCTGCTTGAGATGAAGCAGAAAAATATCCAGTTCTATGTGCGTGATGCGCACAGGGGCGAGCTTGATGAGGACAGCATACGCGAGAGATATCATATGGTGAACGTTATCAACTATGCTATCGCTCACGACAAGGTGATACCGTATTATCAGGGTATTTATGACAACGAGAAAAAGTGCATACACCACTATGAGTCGCTGATGAGGCTCGAGGACGAGAACGGCAGGGTGTACTATCCTGCGCAGTTCCTCGATGTTGCGAGGTCTTACGGTCTGCTGTATGACACAATTTCAGAAACTATGATACGCAAGGTGTTTGCGCGGTTTGAAAATGAAGAGGAAAGAAGCGTGAGCATGAACCTGGGCTTGAGGGACATCAAGAACCACGAGCTGACAGACCTTATCTACGGCTTTCTTTCTACGGCAAAGCACCCTGAAAACTTTGTGTTTGAGATACTGGAAAACGAGGATATAGACGATTATGACGGGCTTATCGAGTTCGTTGACAGGATACACGATCTTGGCGGACTTGTCTCGATAGATGATTTCGGCAGCGGATATTCAAATCTTCAGCATATCGCGAGCATACATTCGGACTATATCAAGATCGACGGTTCGATAGTCAGAAACTGCTGTGAGGATTCGCAGTCTGCAAATCTTATCGCGCTTGTGTCGGACTGGAAAAAGCTGAGCAACAAGAGCTTTCGCATAATTGCGGAGTATGTGGAGAATCAGGACATTCAGGACCTGCTGATGAAATACGGCATCGATTTTTCGCAGGGGTATCTTTTTTCGATGCCAAGCCCCGAATTATGTGAACCGAAACGGTCGGAGGAGTAGTATATGAAACGCTCGAACAAACACGAGACCGTTATCGGTATGGTGCTTGAGGATATCTATACGGATTTCTCCAAGGAACTGATACAGAGCGTGCTTAATGCCATACCCCAGAACAAGAACATCAGACTTGTGGTGCTTGCGGGAAAGTATGACCACGGTGACGGCGAATACACCGACCACGTTTACAAAACGGTCTATAATACGATATTTAAATTAAGCGAGATGTGCGACCTCGACGGGCTTATAATACACCTTGGCAGCATAGGCAGCCAAAGGGGTGAGAAAAAGGTCGAAATGCAGCTTGAAAGGTACAGGAGCATCCCGAAAATCTTTATTGCGTGCAGTGCGCCCGACCTGACAACAGTTAATTATGACAATGAAACGGGCATAAGAGAGGCTGTTGATGCGCTGGTCAACGTGAACGGGCTTACAAGGCTGTGTATGCTCGGCGGACGTGATGACAACACCGATGCACAGCTGCGCAAGGAAATATTTGCGCGCTGCCTGAAAGAAAACGGCATTGAGTTTACCGAGCAAAACTATGTAAGCTCGTCTATGTCCGTAAACACCGAGGCGGAGGCTGCGGAGCTTTTGGATAAAAACCCGAATACACAGGCGATATTCTGCGTAAATGACGCGGCTGCAAAGGGACTTTACAACGTTATGGAGCAGCGCGGGCTTGTTCCCGGCAGGGATATACTTGTGTTCGGCTTTGACAACACCAAAATGGCGGGCGAGATGATACCCTCGCTTTCGTCGGTGGGACTTGCAGACTGCACGCTGGGGCAGAAGGCGCTGGAGCTTTTGTGTGCAAAGCTGGCGGGCGAGGACGTAAAGTCTGCGCTTGTGCCGACAAGGCTGTACGGGCGCGAGTCGTTCCCGCACGAGATGTACGATTACAACGAGCTTGACCTGCTCAAATGCGACAGGCAGTTTATATACAGAATGTTTGACGACTGCTTTTACAGATACAAAAGCGAAACGCGCAGCAGGGAGCTTATTGACCTCAAGCGGCTGTTCTTTGAGATGATGACAAGGATACTGACCGCTGTAAAACGCAGATATATGAGCGTTGAGGAATACGAGAGGATCTGCGCTATGGTGGACAGGTTCTTTGAAAAGGGTGCGATGCACTACACCGACGCGGTCAAGCTGCTCAAAAGCACCGACAGGCTTCAGGCAGGTATAACCAAATCGCAGAGATCGGTGTCGGCGGGGTACATGGTGGACAGGATATTCCTGCGCATCAAGGACAGAACGGTCATTGCGCTGTCAGAGCAGAATATTGCGGATAATGAGGGATTTGTTTCCAGCCGTGAGAGCATACAGCAGTTCCTTATCAATGGAACGGTCTACGGCAGCGCAAAGCAGGACACGATAGAGAACATTATCAGAAATATCGACAAGCTGGGCATCAAAAACGCTGCATTCTATATGTATGACGAGGCGGTAGTGTTCAACAGCGCTAACCCGTATATGTTCCCCGAGAGCATAAATCTGCGGTGCGTTATAAAGTCGGGTGAGCTGTATGTGATGCCCAAGCAGCGGCAGAAAAGCTCTATCAGCAGCATTTTTACCCGCAGTGAGCTGCCTGTGCGGTGCAGCGGTTTCGTGGTGCTGCCCGTGTTTTACAGAGATCTTATCTACGGCGTTTTTCTGTGCGAGCTGACGGACGATATATACAACCGCGGAGAGTATCTTGCGGTGCAGCTTGGCAGAACGGTCTATCTCAACGATGAGCAGGCGGTCATCCGCATTGCCAATACCGACGTGCTTACGGGGCTTTACAACAGAAGGTATTTTTACAACTATCTGAGCGGCCCGATGCTGAAAAAATTCCATCTTTTGTATCTTGACCTTGACCACTTCAAAGCGATAAACGATAACTTCGGGCATCATGTCGGCGATGAGGTGCTTGTTAAAACTGCAGAATTCATCAGGCAGAAATTCCAGGGCGCGCTGCTGGCGCGTCTTGGCGGTGACGAATTTGCGGTGATAGATTTTTACAGCACCGATGAGGAGATAGAGCAAAAGTGCACAGAGCTTGAAAGTGCCGTAAAAAACGAGTTCGAGAAGTATGGCTGCGAAACTGCGGTGAGCATAGGAGTGGTCTATGCCGATGGCAGCGTTGATGATATCGACAAGCTGATACAGCTCAGCGATGCACGAATGTACGAGGAAAAAAGAGTGCATCACTCCCTGCAGCAGTAAAACTATGAGAAAAGTCCGTAAAAGCGGGCTTTTCTATTTTGGGGGACGGCACAAAAACGGTAAACAGCCGATATTGACTTTATCGTGTGCGGGTGGTATAATGTTTACAATATCGGCTTTGCTGCAAAAGCGCAGAGCTGTACCATATCAGCAACAGGCGGTGAAACAAATGGGATACGACGGTAAAATGCCGCAGGGCGAATACGACAGCCCTCACAAAGATGAATATGATAAGATGGTCGAGCAGATAAAGGCAAAAAGAAAGGCTATGAGCAAGTCGATATGGACTGATGAGCCGCTGCTGAAACCGTATAAGTCCATCTGGATAGATGACGAGGAGGAGCAGGCGGAGGTGCAGCAGGCACAGCCCGAGCCGCAGCAGGAGACTGTCAGCGAGCCCGACCCCTTCAGCGCGCATACCCCCGAATATTATGAGCCCAATCCTGTGATAAGAGATGCAAGAAACGAGCAGCTTGCGTTCGGCGTTGAGCCGCAGCATTACGATGAGGTCATAATGCCGTTTGTGAACGAGTATTCCGTGGAGAGAAAACTCCCCGACCAGCGCAGACATCTGAGCCGCAAACCCAAGGCAAACGCGGCAGTCGAGTATGCGGCAAAAAGCAGCCCTGCGAGGCGGAGTGAGCCGAGGCAGACGCAGCAGGCGGCACCTGTTATGCACAAAATACGCCACGAGAGGTTCTTTGACGATGAGGGCGAGCCGCTGACAAGGCATATCCCGCAGATGAGCAAGCGCAAACGCCCCAAGATGATACCGCTCTCGCAGAGAAGGCATATATCGTATTCTATGGCAGATGACGCAGATACGGGCTTTGATGACGGCGAAGAATGACATTGCGGCGGGACGTTGAGAATTGTGCTTTCGTAAAGCAGACTGCGAAAACGTTTTCACAGAGCAAGAACGAACTGTTAATTACTTATAACAAATAACAGCATTCTATAAACCTTGCATAAAAAGCTTGTTGTTTGGTTAAATCGGCTTTACTTTTTATAACTTTTTGCACAAAAGAGCGCTGATAAATTCGGCGCTTTTTTATTTCTGCTATCGTTGACATTTTTGGTACAGTATTGTATAATAAGTTAAGATATTATTACAATGGCATTTTGTCACTTGGGGTTTGTAATAATATGGAATTATGAATTTTTTATGAAAAGGAGAGGCGATTCAATGAAAAAGAGATCATTGTTCAAGCGATTG
>CADAEJ010000042.1 GCA_902786965.1 uncultured Ruminococcus sp.
GCGAAAAAGCAATAAAAGGTTTCTGAGGGGGGTACGGGGGGAACTCTTCTCCAAAAGAGTTCCAGCCCGATTATTCACCGAACATTCCCCGGCAAATACGGATTTATGCTATTACTCTGATGCTTTGATATTTTTCAGCAGACTCATGAATACCTCCGAGACCATTTCCCCGATCTCCTGCGGCTTGAACGAGCATACACCCGTCGCAATAAGCGAGGCGATACCGTGAGTGTATATCCACAAATGCCTGTAAAAGCTTTTTGCAGTATCCTCATCAAGTCCGTACCCCTGCTTGACAGATGCAAGTATCTCCTCGTAGTTGTCATCTATCATCGGCAGTATGCCCAGCGCCGAGCGCTTTTGCGTCTGCTCTTTCATAAACAAAAGCTGAAACAGCATCGGCTCTCTTATCGCAAATTCAATGTACTTTGACCCAACGTCCCTGAAAGGCTTTTCGCCCGCAAGCGCCTGCTCGATGTACCCGTTGTACACCTCACGCGCCGCGATCAGAGTTTCCTGCACGACCTCCTCCATGTTCTCAAACACGCTGAATATCGGCTTTGAGGACGAGTTGAGCTTTTCGCCCACAGCCCTTGCCGTAACAGCCTCGATGCCCTTTTCACGCGCAATTCCGAGCGCTGCCTCAATTATCTCATCTCTTGTGAATTTGCATTTCGGCGGCATCACACCACTCCCTTCGTCTTGCTTCAATTGTTGTGCAACGTATGTTGAGCAACATCTGTTGCGCAACCCTTGATACTGTTATACCACACCAAAACAGATTTGTCAACCCCTTTTTGAAAAAAATTTTCACGGCTGAAATGATCACATCAGCACAGAGCATATCCCATTGACTTTCACAGCGAAAAGTATTATACTATCACATACCAACGATCCCTTTTTACAAAAGAGTTCCTGCGGTAAATCAGAATTTAGTTTAGCACTATGTAGTAGTGTGTGTCCGAAGGGGTTATAGGACGGGCGCAAATTTGCGGAAAGCCCCCTAAACAAGAGCCATTCAATCCGCCTTTTTGCAGGCGGATTGCGGAAAAATGGCGGGTGTATTCTCCGTAGGGGCACGCCCTCTCTTATTCACCCCTTGCCGAGCGCGCGAAGCATCGGGTATTCCGCCGTCTGCGGACGGCGGCAAGGGCTCTGCCCTTGACCCGCGTATTGTCCGCAGGACAATTTGCCTTTCTTTTACGAGAAAAGGCTGGGCGAAAAACCTGTCTTGTCTTTGGCAAGTCCTTAAAGGTAGTGCAGACCCACAAATAAAAAAAGGGGAGATAAAAATGAACACAATACAAACCAGACGCAGTATCAGAAAATTCAAGCCCTGCGATGTGAGCCGCACCGATATCGAAAAGATCGTTGACGCAGCGCGCCTCGCACCGTCGGCAAAAAACCGCCAGCCGTGGAAATTCATCGCCTATACAGGCGCGCAAAAGGATAAGCTGCTTGACATAATGGGGGAGTCGCTGCAAAAGGAGCAGCAACAGCACGCCCTCCTGCCGCACTCGCAAAACGGCTTGCCGGATGCGTTCAACACCCTTGGCATAATGCGCACCGCGCCCGTAGTGATCGTGGTTATCAATACCAACGCCGCAAGTCCTTTTGAGCCGATAGATGCAGACAGCCGCATCACCGAGCTTTGCGATACCCTCTCCATCGGCGCGGCAATAGAAAATATGCTGCTCGCAGCCGCAGAGCTTGACCTCGGCACCCTTTGGATAGCCAATACCTGCTATGCCTATAACGATCTTGCAGAGTTTGTCGGGCATAAAGGTCAGCTTGCCTGCGCAGTCGCAGTCGGCTATCCCGACGAGTCGCCGTCACAGCGTCCGCGCAAACCTCTTGCAGATATCCTTGAATTTCGCACTTAAAGCCTGACTATCCGCGTTGCCGTTTTCTCGCGGAAGACCTCATCATGCTCCACAAAAAGCATAGTCGGCTGGTACTCCTCCACAAGCTTTTCTATCTGCATCTTTGAAAAAATATCAATGTAATTCAGCGGTTCGTCCCAGATGTACAGGTGCGCAGGTGTCACAAGACTTGATGCCAGCAGCACCTTCTTTTTCTGCCCCTGCGAGTAACCGCCGATGTCCTTTTCAAACTGCGCGCGCTCAACACCCAGCCGCCGCAGCAGAGCGCACATCAAGCTTGTGTCAAGCCCCTGCGCCTCACAAAAACTGAATATATCACCGCGCAGCCATGACGTATCCTGACTGATGTACGAGACCTTCAGCCCCGCCGCCGTGTCAAGCTCACCGCGCTGTATCAAGCCACGCGCGTCATGATCGCCTGCCGCACGCATTATCGCCCTTATCAGCGTAGACTTTCCGCACCCGTTGCCGCCGTGCAGAGCGATGCGTTCGCCCTGCCTTATCTGCAAGTCAAGCCCTTGTATAACAAACCCGTCACCGCCCTCGTACCCAAGGTCAAGACCGCGTATATCCACAAGTGTTTTCTTGTGGTGCGTAAGCTGCTCAAGCCGCAGATCATCATTCTTTTCAAGATCCTCCAGCAAGCCCTCGTTGCGCTCTATCTCCCTGTCGATGCGCCTTTGCATCTGCTTGACACGGCTTTGCATCTTTTTGGTTTTAGCCCCTATGAATGAACGTGCGCTGATACACCTGTCATGCTCCTTTATCGGATCATATCCGATCTTCGAGCGCTCGCTTTTGTCAGCCCAGTCCGCAGTCTGCCGAGCAGCACGGCGCAGCTTGCGTATCTCGCCCAGGTGCTTTTCATTCTGTGCAAGCGCGAAGCTGTCACGCCGCTGCTTGTTTTCCCACCAGCTTGAAAAGCACCCTGCCTGTACCTCTATCGACTTTCTGTTGAGCACAAGTACATGATCCGTGCAGGCATCGAGCAACCCTCGGTCGTGCGAAACGAGAATAAACCCCTTCTTTTTGCCAAGATACTCACGCACCTTCATACGCGCCTCACCGTCAAGGTGATTTGTCGGCTCGTCAATAAGCAAAAACTCATTCTCGCCCGAACACAGCACCGCAAGCAGCAGCTTTGTCCGCTGCCCGGGGCTGAGCGTCCCGAACTGCTGATAGAGAATATCCGCACTCTCGCCCAGCTCATCAAGCTCGCTCATCACCCGCCAGCTTTCGCACCCCGGCTTTATCTCGTCAATAAACTCTGCCGCAGACCGTTTCATCTGTTCGCCCGTTACCTCATACGGAAAGTATTCAAACCGCGTGCTTGCGCTTATCGAGCCGCTGTATGCGTACCTGCCCATCAGAAGATCGAGAAACGTCGTCTTGCCCTTGCCGTTCCTGCCGATAAACCCAAGCCTCCAGTTCGTGTCGATAGAAAACGACACATTCTCAAACACATTATCAAAGCTGCCCTCGTAGTTAAAGGTCAGCGATTCAACACTTATCTGTGACATAAAAAAATTCCCCCTTTTCTGCGCAGCCATAAAAAAGCTGCCCGTTGCCGAGCAGTCAGAATGTCCTTATAGCCTCTTTGGGAGAATCGCAGCGCAGGCGGAATTATTGCACAAAAATAGAGAGGTCATGAAGAACATAAACCACTTTTGGCAACATGAAAATCAAGGCACAAAGCCGCAAAGGGCTGCACCCAAACTATCCGTTCATGTTTTCAAAAGTAATTTATCTTCTCATCCTGACACCTCTCATTTCCTTTTGCGCCGTATTGCCCTGCGCTAAAAGGGAGTATATCACACTTGCTTTGATTTGTCAATACCCCAAAATGATACTTTGCAAAAAAGCTTCGCCCGGCGCGTTTTGCTTGACACTGTTTGTCATATTTGATATAATTAATCGTAGATATATACGCTTTTTGATCTTACTACAAAAAACATCTGGGGGAGTAAAATGAAAGTACAAAAACTTGTTGAAATGATCGGTGCAGATTTCTATACAGGCGTTCCCGACAGCCAGCTCAAAGCGCTGTGCAACTATCTTATGGACACCTACGGCATCGACCCCAAACACCATATCATCGCAGCCAACGAGGGCAGCTGCACCGCACTTGCGGCAGGCTATCACCTTGCAACAGGCAAAGTCCCCGTCGTGTATATGCAAAACAGCGGCGAGGGCAATATCATCAACCCCGTTGCCAGCCTGCTCAACGATAAGGTATACGCTATCCCGATGATATTCATTGTCGGCTGGAGAGGCGAGCCGGGCATACACGACGAGCCGCAGCATATCTATCAGGGCGAGGTAACAATAAAGCTTCTTGAAGATATGGACATAAAAACCTTTATCATCGGCAAAGATACCGCAGATGACGAGGTAAAAGCCGCTATGGACAGCTTCAGAGAGATACTTGCCAGAGGCAAGCAGGCAGCTTTTGTGATACGCAAGGGCGCGCTTACCGATGCCCCGAAGGTCGAATACAAAAATGACAATACAATGACCCGTGAGGAGATAATCCGCCATATCGTCACAGTCAGCGGCGAAGACCCGATAGTCTCCACCACAGGCAAAGCGAGCCGCGAGCTTTTTGAGATACGCGAGGCGAACGCACAAAGCCATAAGTACGATTTCCTCACCGTCGGCTCAATGGGACACAGCTCGTCTATCGCGCTCGGTGTCGCCATAAATAAGCCCGACAGAAAAATATGGTGCATTGACGGCGATGGCGCAATGCTTATGCATATGGGCGCATTGGCAGTCATTGGCGCTAACAAGCCGAAGAATATGGTGCATATCGTCATAAATAACAGCGCGCACGAAACTGTCGGCGGTATGCCTACCGTCGCAGGAAGTACCGACATCGTGGGCGTGGCAAAAGCGTGCGGCTATCCGAGCACCGTGAGTGTTGACAGCTTTGATGCACTTGATACCGAACTTGCCAAAGCAAAGTCCGCGCACGAGCTTTCGCTTATCGAAGTAAAATGCTCCATCGGCGCAAGGGAAGACCTCGGCAGACCGACCACCACCGCACTTGAAAATAAGCAGAACTTTATGCGTGACCTTAACAACACTTGAAAAAGGGTGTGAGATAAAATGAAAAAAGTATACACTTGCTTTTGTACCGATATAATCCACGAGGGACACCTGAATATCATCAACGAGGCTTTAAAGCTTGGCGACCTCACAGTCGGCGTGCTCACCGATTCTGCGATGATACGCTACAACCGCTTTCCCTCGGTGAGCCTTGAGGAGCGCATAAAGCGCGTCAAAGATATTGACGGCGTTACAAACGTCATCGTGCAGAACCGTATCAGCTATGACGAGGTCTTTGAAACTCTGCACCCCGATATCATCGTCCACGGCAATAACTGGAGCACACCTTCAATGCAGGCGGTGCACGATAACATCACCTCGCTTTGCGAAAAGTACGGCGCACAGCTCGTCGAAATACCCTATACCCACAGCGAAAAGCTGACAAAGCTTGACAGGCAGATGCGCGAAAAGCTTGCTATGCCCGAGTTTCGCCGCGGCAGACTGCGCAAGGTGCTGAAAATGCTGCCGATAATGACCGCCATAGAGGTACACAGCGGACTGACAGGTCTTATCGCCGAAAAAACGATAGTCGTTGACGGTGAGGAGATAAACCAGTTCGATGCGATGTGGATATCCTCGCTTTGCGACAGCACAAACAAAGGCAAGCCCGACATCGAGCTTGTCGATATCTCCAGCAGGCTTCGCACCATCGAGGACGTTATGGAGGTCACGACCAAGCCGATAATCTTTGACGGCGATACGGGCGGGCTCACCGAGCATTTCGTCTATACCGTCAGAACGCTTGAAAGAATGGGCGTATCCGCAGTTATCATCGAGGATAAAACAGGGCTGAAAAAGAACAGCCTTTTCGGTACGCAGGTCGAGCAGACGCAGGACAGCATCGAGAATTTCTGCGCCAAAATATCCGCAGGCAAAAAAGCACAGCTTTCCGATGACTTTATGATAATCGCCCGTATCGAGAGCCTTATCCTTGAAAAAGGAATGGACGATGCACTCAAAAGAGCGCAGGCATACGTCAAAGCGGGCGCGGACGGCATAATGATACACTCACGGCGCAAGCAGCCCGATGAAATACTTGCATTCTGCGACGCTTTCAGAAACCTCGACAGCCGCACGCCCATAGTCGTTGTGCCGAGTTCTTACAACACCGTCACCGAGGCAGAGCTTGCAAGCCACGGCGCGAACATCTGCATATATGCAAATCAGCTGATGCGTGCGTCATTTCCCGCTATGGAGAACGTCGCAAAGAGTATCCTCACGCATCACCGTTCCTACGAAACCGACAGCGAGCTTATGCCCATCGGCGACATAATCACCCTCATCGACGAGCTTTAAGGAGAAAAAATGTTATACGCAGTTTTATCCGATATCCACGGCAATCTGTTTGCCCTTGAAAGCGTAGTGCGCGATATGCAAAGCTTTGATATATCCTCCGTGATACTTCTTGGCGACCTTATCGACTACGGTATGCAGTCAAATGAAGCCGTCCGCTTTTTGCGCGACAGCTTTGACTATGATATCTCCTGCAATATCTGGGGCAACCACGAGCGCGCAATAATGCTTGCTGACTTTGAGAGGTTTTCCTCACCGCGCGGCGAGCAGTGCGCAAGGCATACCGCACAGCTGCTTGCTGACGATGTAAAGCACTTCCTTGATACCCGTATGATACACGAGGGAAAGCTTGAATTTACACTTGACGGCAAAAGGTGCCTTGCCGTTCATGCCTCACTTGATGAACCTTACTGGAAAGCAATAGCACCCGATAACGTGCGCGGCGATTACAAAGACTTTGACATCGTCTTTTCGGGTCATTCGCATTATCCCCATACCTTTGCAAAGTTTTACGAAACGTGCGACCCCCAAAGGCGCAATAAGCACGCCACATTGTTTGTAAACCCCGGTTCAGTCGGTCAGCCGAGAAATCACGACCCGCAAGCGCAGTACGCCATTTTTGACAGCCAAACGCAGAGCGTTATGATGCGCCGCGTCAAGTATCCTGTTGACAAAGCGATGTCGCTTTACGACGGCAGCGTTGACGACTTTTACCGTGCAAGACTTGAATACGGCGTGTAGTTCACAGGAGAAACGAAAGATGAAAGCAGCGATAATCACCATAGCAGGCGTTTCCGGCCGCTTTAACGAGGGCGTGGACGAAAAGGACAAGCGCCACAAAATAATATACTATGAAAACGACCCCAAGCAGACCCTCTTGTACCACCTGCTTGAAAAGTGCGCCTTTGCCGATAGGATAATACTTGTCGGCGGCAGCAGATTTGACGAGGTAAAAAACTATTGCCAAACGCTTGAGCAGACTATGCGCGAAAAGATAACGCTTGCGTATAACGGGCATTATGCCGACCTTGCGTCAGGGTACAGTTTGTATGTCGGACTTAAAACGCTCTTTGACAGCGGCGAAAAGCCCGAGCAGATACTCTTTGCCGAGGGCGACCTTGACATCGACAGCGAGTCCTTTGCAAAGGTCATCGCCTCGCAGAAGGATGTGCTCACCTACAGCCTTGAGCCGATATACGCAAACAAGGCAGTCGTGCTTTACCGCGATGCTTTGGGGAATTATAAATATGCCTTCAACAGCGCACACGGACTTTTGAACATCAGCGAGCCGTTTTCCGTGATACTCAATTCCGGTCAGGTGTGGAAATTCACCGATGCGCAAAAGCTTGAAAAAGCAAACCGTGATTTTTTTGAAAACGAAAAGCAAGGCACAAATCTTTGCATAATACAGCGCTATATCGACAGCTGCAAAGCCGATGATCTCGAGCTTGCCTGTCTTGCGCGCTGGACGAACTGCAACACCAGGCAGGACTACAAAAAAATACTGACTTATTGGGAGAGTGAGCAAAAATGAGACCCCTGCAAAATCGCCTTCAAACGCTTGAAACGCAGATAAAAAGCGGCAGCATCAAGGTCATGATAATCGGTCTTGGCAGCGTCGGAGGATACCTTCTTGACTACCTTATCAGCCGTGATGACCCCGCAATAAGCATCATAGCCGTCGGCAGAAACGAACAGAAAATGCAGTCGCGTGTGAACATCTCGCGCGTGTCTGCGCTCATACGCGGCGAGAACAGATCAAATATCGAGGTCTGCGGCGGCGTTGACCTTGACGATATCCAAAGCGTCACAGCCGCAATAGAAAAGTATAAGCCCGATTTCATCGTCAATTCCAGCCGTGCGTATCCGGGGCTGAAATACGGCAGCATTTCCTGGGCAAATGTCAGAGCCTACGGCATCTGGAGCCCGCTCGCCATACGCTATACCAAAAATGTTTTAGAGGCTTGTGATGCAGCCGATACCGATGCCGTCGTCATAAATACGTCCTATTCCGATGCGGTCATCCCCTGGCTCAAAAGTGCAGGCAAGCCGTATCCGGACTTCGGCAGCGGCAACCTCAACCACCTTGTACCGCGCATAAAGTTTGCAGCCGCACAAATGCTCGGAGTAAGCGACTTCTGGAACGTTGACGTTATGTTCGCCGCAGGGCATTTCCACGATGTCTGCATCAGCAAGGAGGGACAGACCGAGGGGGTTGACCTTCCCTTGAAGATCTTTTACGGCGGCGAGGAAAGGCACCTGCCGCAAAGCGAGATCTTTGCCCGCTGCAAAATACCTATGCCCGTTGATCAGACACGCAATATGATGAATGCCTCAAGCAACTGCCGCATCATCACCGCCATAATAGATGCAGTCAGAACAGGCGAGCAGCAAAGGCTGTTCATACCGGGCTTTGAAGGCAACATCGGCGGCTATCCTGTGCTTGTGGGGTATAAGGGCGCGCAGCTTGACGCTTGGATAGATGAAAGCATCTTCACCTTTGATGAAATGCACGCAGCCGATAAAGCCTCCATGGCGCTTGACGGCGTGGAAGATGTGCGCGATGGCAAGCTCATCTACACCGATGCCCTTATCGAAAAGGCGCAGAAAGCATTCGGCGTAACGCTTCCCAAACAGGTCGCCTTTGAAGATATCGACAAGACCGCACGCTTCATCATTGATGAAATAATCACTCCACAGCTCAATAAGTAAAAAACAGAGGACCGCCGCGCAGGTGATCCTCTGATTTTTATGTTTTCAGCAGTCGCAGTTGAGCGCAATGAAAATGTCCGGCGGACCGCTGTCAATGCGTTTGACAAGATCCTCTCTGTTGCCCGTAAAGTAGTAGCCGTAGATGTTTCCGCGTTCAAGCATATCGTGCCAGCCCTTGCCGTTTATCTCTCCTGTAAAATGGAAACCAAAGCGCTGGAACAGCAGCCTTTCTCTTTTCTCATCTTCCTTTATCTGATATATCGAGCGCCCGAAAAGCTCCTCATCGCCGTCTTTTTTCAGCCCCGCCGTGTCAAGACAGGTTGCAAGATAATCCGTGTGCGAGATCGGCGCAGTGCTGTACTGCATCTTGTCGTTGTGTGCGTTTGCAGGCTTGATGTACCAGATAGGGAAGTTGTCCTTTGCACTGTGCATACCATGGTCAGCCGTGATGATTATCACCGCATCGTCATACAAGCCCTTTTCTTTCAGCTGCTCAACATATTTTTTCAGAAGATCCAGCGAAGAAAGCGTACCCGCCTCGTAATCCGAATAATGCGAGCCGTAAAGGTGTTCAACAATAAAATAGTTTTTATCGCTGTCTGATTTTTTCAGATCAGTGTTCTGTGCATATTCCACATTGTCCATAATGCAGCCGTTTGGCATATCGACCGCATCGTTGATCGTGTACATATCAGGCTCGAAGCTCTTTTTCAGCGCAAGCGGCAGGTATCTGAAAGCTGCCATATCAGTAATGCTCTCGTACAAAACATCGCTGTTCACCGTGATCTCATCAGCCTCAACGATATCGCAGTTGTCCACCTTGCCGACCATGTGGTTGTATGTGCCGAAGTTCCCGTAAGCGTTGACCTTGTAGTTGTTCTCGTGCAGGCGCTTGTAAAACTCCTCACTCGATTCGCTCTTCCAGGCGTTTTCAAGCCACTTGTTGTAGCCGTTGTCCTTTGGGAGCTCCGTAGTGCCCGTCAGCATCTGCGGTATCGAAAGGATCGTTGAATCATAAACCATCGCAGCGTTCGTGTAGTATGTGAAGTCCTTGAGGAAATCAAACTTTTCGGGATACTTCTCATATGCATCGTCAAACATATGCCTGTCCGACATATCAAGTATGAACGTTATTATGTTCTTGTTGCGCGATACCGTAAACTGCTCCTCACTTGACAGTATATACTGCTGTGTGCCGAAAATCGGCGCAGAGGTCGTAAACAGCATGATTCCAAGCGATAGCACCTGTATCCCCCCGATAAGCGCCGCCGCCCCGATAGGAGCATTCTGCGCCGCAGAGCTTTTTTTAAGAGCCTTGACCTTGCCCGAAACAAGCGTGAACGCAAGCGGGATAAGCAGTATCACCACCCATATGATCGCATTGATGACAGCCTTTGTTTTCAGCGCATCCCAGTCCATCGGGTCGCCTATAGAAGCAGGCAGATCGCCGTTCATAAACATATACTGGCAGTATGTGCAAAGCACCAGACCTGCCGCAAGGCTGCCCACTATCCTGAATACCTTCTGTTTGAGTGCGCACGCAGCCACCGCTGCAAGCAGGGATATCACAATAGTCTTGATAAAAATGTACGGCGCAAAATCCCAGTAAACATATCTGAAGTTGCTCGCGTTGTTAAGATAAGTCTCCGACGGCAGATAAACAAAGCAGGTGAATGTCAGCGAGAACGCCGCAGCGAAAGCTTTCAGAAAGTTATTTGGGTGCGGCTCGTCCATACACAGCTTGATAACTATCCCCGCAATAAGTTCAAGAATAAAAAATGCAAATACCGAACCGCCCGCGATAGTCAGAAGCATCTTGTCGACCTGCGGCGCATCAGCTGTCCCGAGATAGTGAGAGCCTATGTATATCCCGCCCAGCGCGCATATAAGGTGATATATCAGCGGATTGCCCCACATGAGCCTGTAAAGCCCGAACCATATGTAAGCACCCGCCGCAGCTGCCGATAACACCGCAGCAAGAGCGAGCGAAAAGTCGTTGTAATATGCAAGGCATACAGCCGATGCCGCAAAAAGCAGTCCCAGCGCTATCCCCGTGGCTTTCTGAACTTTTTGCGAAACAGCCGCCTTTTTCAGCGGCAGAGAAAGCAGTTTCATTTTTCAGCCTCCATATATCAAATGATAAAAAATTATAACATAATAACGCGCAAAAGTCAATAGCAGCGGACTTTGCACGCGCCGCAAAAATTTTTTTCAAAAAAAGTATTGACAACTGTTAAACGTGGTGCTATAATGTGAAACAACAAAAACCGTTGACGCGGAGATAACGGTGATGATGCTTCCACAGAGAGCTTGGGTAAGGTGAGAGCCGAGCGAAAAACAAGTCATCAAATGGACCGCTGAGGGCGCAGTCAAATGCCTGTTAAGGCAAAGTATTCTGTGACGTGCTGGCATACGTTAGTTGCCGGGGATATGTTGGTATCCTGCTAAGTGCGCAGCAATAGCTGCGAATCAAGGTGGCACCGCGGATAATGCAGTTATTCGTCCTTGACAAGACCGCAAGGTTTTGTTAAGGGCGTTTTTATTTTGCATTACGGAGGTGCCTTATGAATTTTTATCCAAGCATTGAAACAGCGCGTGAGTACGCAAAAAGCGGCAAATATGACATTATGCCGATAAGCTGCGAGCTGCTGTCAGACATCTGTACGCCGATAACTGCGGTGAAGATACTCAAAAACGTGTCCACCCACTGTTATCTTCTCGAATCCGCCGAGGACAGAGAAAAGTGGGGGCGCTGGTCATTTATGGGCTATGATCCCGCACTTTGCCTCACCTGTGATGATACTACCCTCACTATCGGCGATAAGCAGATACCGACAGACGACCCCGCAAAGCATATCCGCGAGCTGCTTTCTCACTACCGCAGCCCGAAGATAGAGGGTCTGCCGTCTTTCACAGGCGGACTTGTCGGCTACTTCGCCTACGATTTCATAGGCTACAGCGAGCCAAGCGTAAAGATTTCTGTCGATGACAGCGAGCATTTCAAAAATGCCGACCTTATGCTGTTTGATAAGGTCATCGCCTTTGATAACTACCGCGGAAGGATAGTGCTGATAGCCAACATCAAACTTGCCGATGCTGAAAGCTCCTACGCAAAAGCCTGCGCAGACCTTGAAAAAATGGCAGATCTGCTGATGAACGGCGCGCCCGTCAAAGAGCCTGCCGGCAGACTGCGTTCCGGGTTCACCGAGCTTTTCACCCAAACGCAGTTCTGCGAAATGGTCGAAAAAGCAAAACAGCACATCACCGAGGGCGACATCTTCCAGATAGTCCTCTCAAACCGCCTGTGCGCCGAGTATGACGGCAGCCTGCTCAACACCTACCGCGTCCTGCGCACCGCCAACCCCTCGCCGTATATGTTCTACTTTTCCGGCACCGATGTCGAGATAGCAGGCGCATCGCCCGAAACTCTCGTAAAGCTTGAAAACGGCGTGCTGCATACCTTTCCTCTTGCAGGCACCCGCCCCAGAGGCAAGACCGATGAGCAGGACAAAGCGCTTGAGACCGAGCTGCTTGCAGACGAAAAAGAGCTTGCCGAGCATAATATGCTCGTTGACCTTGGCAGAAACGACCTGGGCAGGATAAGCAATTTCGGCACCGTAAAGGTCGAGCGCTATATGACCATCGAGAGATTTTCCCACGTTATGCACATCGGCTCTACCGTGCGCGGCGAGATACGCGAAGGCTGCGACGCACTTGATGCAGTCAGCGCGGTACTGCCCGCAGGCACCCTTTCGGGCGCACCGAAGATACGCGCCTGTCAGCTGATAGCACAGCTTGAAAACAATAAGCGCGGGCTCTACGGCGGCGCGATAGGCTATATCGACTTCACAGGCAACCTCGATACCTGCATCGCCATACGCTCCGCGTTCAAGAAAAACGGCAAGGTCTTTATCCGCAGCGGCGCAGGCATCGTCGCAGACTCCGTCCCCGAAAACGAGTACCGCGAGAGCATCAATAAAGCCGCAGCCGTTGTCGAGGCGATAAAAGCCGCACAGGAGGTCACGCTATGATACTTCTTATAGATAATTACGACAGCTTTTCATATAATCTTTATCAGATGATCGGCGAGCTTGACCCGAACATCAAGGTCATCAGAAACGATGAAATGACCGCCGAACAGATACGCCGCCTTTCAC
Source organism: uncultured Ruminococcus sp. (assembly GCA_902786965.1). Taxonomy (GTDB): domain Bacteria; phylum Bacillota; class Clostridia; order Oscillospirales; family Ruminococcaceae; genus Hominimerdicola. The sequence goes on from CADAEJ010000042.1 coordinate 13,154, forward strand.
CCGAAAAGATAATCCTTTCACCGGGCCCCGGCAGACCGCAGGACGCAGGCGTGACCGTCGAGGTCGCACAAACTATCTCAAAGCAGATACCCACATTGGGCGTGTGCCTTGGCCACCAGGCGATATGTCAGGCATTCGGCGCGCAGATAGTCCACGCAAAGCGCCTTATGCACGGCAAGCAAAGCACAGTTACACTTGATACCAATTGCGCGTTATTCAAAGGTTTGCCAAAGCAAACCAAAGTCGCACGCTATCATTCACTTGCCGCGCAAAATGTACCCGATTGCCTTGAGATCACCGCCCGTACAGATGACGGCGAGATAATGGCAGTTCAGCATAAGCAGTATCAGATCTACGGCGTGCAGTTCCACCCCGAGTCGATACTCACACCGCTTGGCAGACAAATGCTTGAAAACTTCATAAATATTTAAGGGGGATATAACAATGATCGAGAAAGCAATAGTTAAAATAGTAGATAAGCAGGACCTCACCTATGACGAGGCGTACGAGGTCATCAGCGAGATAATGGCAGGCAAGACCAGCGCGACACAGAATGCCGCATTCCTTGCAGCCCTGTCAACAAAGTCCACCAAGGCTGAAACCATTGAGGAGATAGCAGGCTGCGCAGCAGCAATGCGCGATGCAGCCACCAAATTTGAAAACGATGACGACCTGCTCGAAATAGTCGGCACAGGCGGAGATAACGCACACAGCTTCAATATCTCCACCACCTCCGCAATGGTCATCGCATCATCGGGCATCAAGGTCGCAAAGCACGGAAACCGCGCAGCATCGTCCCTTTGCGGCACGGCAGACTGCCTTGAAGCACTCGGCGTAAATATCCAGCAGGACGTAGCAAAATGCCGCGAAATGCTTGACGAAACCAATTTCTGCTTCTTCTTTGCGCAGAAATACCATACCTCAATGAAGTATGTCGGCCCGATAAGAAAAGAGCTTGGCATACGCACCGTTTTCAATATCCTCGGACCTCTCACCAACCCATCGAGCCCCAAGCGCTTTGTACTGGGAGTCTACGACCGCTCGCTTGTCGAGCCGCTTGCGCAGGTGCTTATGAACCTCGGCGTACAGCGCGGAATGGTAGTCTACGGCACCGATAAGCTCGACGAGGTCTCCGTAGCCGCACCGACCCACATCTGCGAGTTCAAGGAGGGCTGGTTCAAAAGCTATGACATCGAGCCGTCACAGTTCGGGCTTGCAGGCGGCACCCACGAGGACATCAAGGGCGGCACTCCGCAGGAAAATGCGCAGATAACGCGCGCTATCCTTCGCGGCGAAGAAAAGGGCGCAAAGCGTGATGCAGTTCTGCTCAACGCAGGCGCAGCGCTGTGCGTTGGCGGCAAGGCAGAGACCTTTGCAGACGGCGTAAAGCTTGCAGCCGAGCTTATTGACAGCGGCAAAGCATACGAAACTCTTGAAAAGGTCATAGAGGTATCAAACAGATAAGGAGCCGTAATGACAATACTTGAAATACTTGCCCAAAGCGCCCGCGAGCGCGTAGAGGCAGCAAAGAAAAGCCTTTTGCCCGAACAGATAAAGCAGCAGGCGTTCGCCCTTGAAAAAGGCAGCTTTGAGTTTGAGACCGCACTTGGCAAGGGCGGTATATCATTCATCTGCGAGTGCAAAAAGGCAAGCCCCTCAAAAGGCATCATTTCGCCCGATTTCCCATACCTTGATATAGCAAGGCAGTATCAGTCCGCAGGTGCAGACTGTATCTCCGTACTCACCGAGCCGACAAAGTTCCTCGGCAGCAGCAGGTACCTTGAGCAGATAGCACAGGCAGTCACCATACCCTGTCTGCGCAAGGATTTCACCGTTGACGAGTATATGATCTACGAAGCAAAGCTGCTCGGCGCAAAAGCCGTGCTGCTCATCTGCTCCATACTCACACCGCAGCAGCTTGAACAATATCTTGACATCTGCACACAGCTCGGTCTTTCCGCGCTTGTCGAGGCGCACGATGAAAGCGAGGTAAAGCTTGCCGTCAGCGCAGGCGCAAGGATCATTGGCGTAAATAACCGCAATCTTGCAGATTTTTCCGTCGATACAGGCAACAGCCGCAGACTGCGCGAGCTTGTCCCCGACGATGTGCTTTTTGTCTCCGAAAGCGGTGTAAAAGACCGCGCGGACGTTGCCCTGCTCGAAGATGCAGGCGTTGATGCCGTGCTTATCGGCGAGGCTCTTATGCGTGCCGATAATATCGCACAAAAGCTGCACTCCCTGCGAGGTGAAACAGCGTGACAAAGATCAAATTCTGCGGTATGCGCAATCCGCAGGACGTTATCACAGCAAGCGCACTTGGCGTTGATTATGTCGGCTTTATCCTCACACAAGGCTTTCGCCGTTCAATAGGTCTTGGCACCTTCTGCGAGCTTGCAGGCTATCTTGACGATCACAGATCGGGCGCAAAGAAGGTCGGCGTCTTTGTCGATGAACCGATAGAGAATATCCTGGAGTATTACGCACAGGAGCTTGACATCATACAGCTCCACGGCAGCGAGGACGAGCGCTGTATCACCGCACTTCGCGCCAAAACAGGCAAGCCGATCATCAAGGCATTCAGGATCACCTGCGAGGATGATATCCGCGCAGCCGAAAGGTCAAGCGCCGACTTTATCCTGCTCGACTCGGGCACGGGCACGGGCAGGACCTTTGACCATTCGCTTATAAAAAACATACAAAGACCGTTCTTTCTGGCAGGCGGGCTTACCGCAGACAACGTGAGCGAGGCGATACAAAGCCTTCACCCCTACGCAGTTGATGCAAGCAGCAGCCTTGAAACAGACGGCTTTAAGGATAAAAACAAAATGGCAGCCTTCGCAGCTGCCGTGAGAAAGGAAAGATAAAAATGACAAACCCAAAGGGACGTTTCGGTATCCACGGCGGACAGTATATCCCCGAAACGCTGATGAATGCAGTCATCGAGCTTGAAAAAGCCTACGAGCATTACAAGAATGACCCCGATTTCGTGCGCGAGCTTAACGAGCTGCTTGCAAACTACGCAGGCAGGCCGTCACTTCTGTACTATGCCGATAAGCTTACAAAAACCCTCGGCGGCGCGAAGATCTACCTCAAGCGCGAGGATCTCAACCACACAGGCTCGCATAAGATAAACAACGTGCTCGGTCAGGCGCTTTTGGCAAAGAAAATGGGCAAAACAAGGCTCATCGCGGAAACCGGCGCAGGTCAGCATGGAGTTGCAACAGCCACAGCAGCAGCGCTTCTTGGTATGGAGTGTGTAGTGTTTATGGGTGAGCAGGACACCAAGCGTCAGGCGCTCAACGTCTATCGTATGCGTCTGCTGGGCGCAAAGGTCGTGCCCGTCACAAGCGGTACCGCGACACTTAAAGATGCCGTTTCCGAAGCTATGCGCGAGTGGACGAGCAGGATCGACGATACCCATTACTGCCTCGGCTCTGTAATGGGACCGCACCCGTTCCCGACCATCGTGCGCGATTTTCAGGCGGTCATCTCCAAAGAGGCAAGAGAGCAGATACTTGAATACGAGGGCAGGCTCCCCGATGCTGTGATCGCCTGCGTGGGCGGCGGCTCAAATGCCATAGGCAGCTTCTATAATTTCATAAATGATAAGGATGTCCGCCTTATCGGCTGCGAGGCAGCAGGCAGAGGTATCGACACCTTTGAAACTGCCGCGACCGTCAATACAGGCAGAGTCGGTATCTTCCACGGTATGAAGTCCTATTTCTGTCAGGACGAGTTCGGTCAGATAGCGCCTGTCTATTCCATCTCCGCAGGTCTTGACTATCCCGGCGTAGGACCCGAGCACGCGCATCTTCACGACATCGGCAGGGCAGAGTATGTCCCCGTCACCGATGACGAAGCAGTTGACGCTTTCGAGTTCCTCTCACGCACCGAGGGCATAATCCCTGCGATAGAATCCGCACACGCAGTTGCATACGCTATGAAGCTTGCACCGACAATGGATAAGGATAAAATAATCATCGTCACCATCTCGGGCAGAGGCGATAAGGACTGCGCAGCAATAGCAAGATACAGAGGGGAGGATATCAATGAGTAATATAGCAAAGGCTTTTGAGGGCGGCAAAGCGTTCATCCCGTTCGTTACCTGCGGCGATCCCGACCTTGAAACAACAGCAAAGATCGTTCGTGAAATGGCAGCAAACGGTGCCGATCTTATCGAGCTCGGCATACCGTTTTCCGACCCTACCGCCGAAGGCCCCGTGATCCAGGGCGCTAATATCCGCGCACTTTCCGGCGGCGTGACTACCGATAAGATCTTTGACTTCGTGCGCGAGCTTCGCAAAGACGTGAGCGTTCCGCTTGTGTTTATGACCTACGCAAATGTAGTGTTCTCCTACGGCGCGGAAAGGTTTATCGGTACCTGCCGGCAAATTGGCATCGACGGCTTGATCCTGCCAGACCTGCCATATGAAGAAAAGGACGAGTTCCTGCCCGTGTGCAGACAGTACGATGTCGATCTCATTTCGCTCATCGCACCTACCTCCGCCGACAGAGCAGCAATGATCGCAAAGGACGCTGACGGCTTTATCTACATCGTTTCATCGCTCGGCGTAACGGGCGAGCGTGCGCAGATAACTACCGATATTTCAAAGCTTGTAAGCGTTATCCGCGAGAATACGAGCATTCCCTGCGCAGTTGGATTTGGTATCTCCACGCCCGAGCAGGCAAAGAGTATGTCGCAGTATGCAGACGGCGTTATAGTAGGTTCTGCAATTGTCCGTAAGATCGCACAGTATGGCAAGGATTCAGCCGCCCCCGTCGGTGAGTTCGTCAACAAAATGAAAAACGCAATACGCTAAATCAGAATTTGCCGCGGAATGCGTGTCGAGCAGCTGGGGGAAACCCTTTTGGAGAAGGGTTCTCCCCCAGACCCCCTTCCTAAACCTTTTATTGCTTTTTCGGCACAAGGTGTCTGCGACACCTT
>CADAEJ010000043.1 GCA_902786965.1 uncultured Ruminococcus sp.
AAAAGATAGCAAACTATCTTACCGCCCAGCATGTACCTACACCGAGAATGGATGAGATCGCACGCAAAGAAGCGAAAGGCGAGGAGTGCAAGCTAGTTGCCAAAAAGGAGTGGAGCATACAGACCATCGCCGAGATCCTCTGTAACGACTTCTATATAGGAACTCTCCGCCAGAAGAAGTACCGCAGAAAGAAGATCAACGGAAGTGATGAAAAACTCCTCGAGACAGAGAACATTGTATTTGAGAATAATCATCAGCCTGTAGTTGATCCACATTTGTTTACTGATGTACAGGAAACGATCAGGAACAGACATAAGAGCGGATATAACGGTGTTAAAAAATACGCCAATCCTTATTCGGGATATCTGTATTGCGGTGACTGCGGAGCTCCGATGTTTTCGATGTGCTTGACGAGATACTCAAAGAGTATCTTGGACTTGTCAAGGAGAATTCAGAAGACATGATAAAGCAGCTTCAGGATTCGATTAAATCTGAAACAGAAAACGCTGATTCAGGAAAAAGGATAGTCAGAAACCTTGAAGACCAGATAGATAAAGTGAAGTCAGAGATCAATATGCTTATACGTCAGAAGGCGAGGGATATAATTAAGCATCCCGAGCGTGCAGACACCATTGAGGAAGTGTATGATGAGCAGATTGACGATCTCACAACACGCATCGAAGGCTTGAAGAATCAGTTGAAGCTTGCTGAAGATAAGCAGGGAGAGGTGAAAAGGCTCAACCAGTCCTCAAAAACAGTTTTCGATGTGTTTGACAGCATCGTCAACAAACAACATCTTGATAAACAAGACATCGGTCTTATCGTTGACAAGATAATGGTTTTCAATGATAAGATAGAAATACAGCTTAAGTCGGATATAGACAGTCTTCTGAGCATAACAAGCAGTCGGGACGTTGAATCGCGGGATGAACACTCAAATTTTCATAAGGGCACTGAGCAGCCAAATAAGTCACTCATCGCCAGCAGGAAAAACTCCAAAGGTGATGTGCTCAGTGTCAACACTATCAGTGACGGCGAGCCGCTGGAGATATACACAAGTGCTGATGGAGAGGTGATATTCAAGAAATATTCGCCTATAAACGAACTGTCAGAGGGTGCGGTGCAGGCGGCAGAGGTGATCTCAAAGCTTGGCAGCGCAACAGCAGTCGTGTTTGACAACGACCACGTTGTAGCCGTGTCTGGCGCATCAAAAAGAGAGTATTCACAGCGCAGACTTTCCCCCGCGCTTGAGGAGCTGCTGGCACAGCGCAAGGGCTATGAGTACACAAACTCTGCTGAGAACGCGGTGTACCCCGTAGAGGGAATGAAGGCTCACGCGCTTGCGGTCGCGCCGATAATCTCAAACGGAGATATATCCGGTGCGGTAGCATTTGTTGCGGAAAAGGACAACGAGTGCGCGACGATGAAGCAGGCACTCCTTGCAAAGACCGCGGCACTGTTTTTAGGAAAGCAGATAGAAGAATAAACTATGAACACCCTTGCGGAAATGCCTTTCGCAAGGGCTTTTTGTTTTGCGCGTTAATACCTGTGCAAAAATATCGACATACGGCGTTTGTGCCAAAATGCACAAATCAAAGATGCCCGTTAGTCTATATCGCAGAAATTGCTTTTGAGCTGTTGACATGAGCGAACATATGTGCTATCCTATATAAAACGAACGTATGTTCGCAGGTGTAAAATGCCGACACGCCTGAAAATGCCCCTGCTTTTTGCCGACAAGCAGCGGGCAAAAAACAAAAGGAGGACAATATGACAATTGCATTGGACGAGAATTATTTTGCCGTTGCAAGCGAGGAGCTGTTGGGTTACTGCGGCGAAACAAATTCGCGTGTTATTGAGTTTGCAGGGCTTGAAAACGTTCGGGCGCAGGAGTACACTCTTGTATTATCCTATGACGACGGCGAGTGCTTTGAAACGCGCATAAATGACGGCATCGTTGTCCTGACCGCCGGTATAATGCGCAAGGCAGGAGTTGTTGAGGTGCAGGTGCTTGCGTGCAATATGCAGGACGATGTATATACCGTCGTTCGCAAGAGCAACATACTTCGCCTTGTTATCATGCCAAGTCTTGATGATGACGCAAAGCCCGTTCCCGCACTTGAGGACTGCCTGCGAGTGCTTGGCAGGATAGAGCAGTGTGCCGCGGCGCTTACGGAGCTTGGCGAAACGCTCGTTGACGAGCAGCAGCAGCTCAACGAGACGCAGCAGGAGATAACACAGGCACAGCACAGGCTTATGTCACAATTCGCAGCCTGCCTCGCGCAGATAAATGCCGCAGTCAGTGAAGCGCAGGACTGCGTGCTTTCAATACAGCAAAGCGCATCGCAGATAGCTGTCAACAAGTCGTCAATAGGACTTCAGAAACGCAATCTTCTGAAGATAGGTACCACCGGCTATGATGACGGAAATGTTGTTATGACTGTCGGACAGGGCGGCGAGCTGACTCTTAACGGCTCAACGGGAGCCTCATATCTTGGCATCCCGATAACAAGCGGCTCGGACAGCGACTGCATCAAGCACATACCAAACGGCGAATACATAATATGTAGCAACGGCTTTTCAAAGCTTGCGGTGTGTGTTATCGGCTATAACTATGAGCAGGACGGCTCGCGCGTTGAGCGAAGTCTTGCGTGGTGCGAGGGAAGTGATGTGACGTTTACGGTCGATGACGAGTTCCCATACAACTATGTTGAACTCTGGCTCGACACAAACACCGTGTTTACCGATGAACTTGTTCTGCCGATGATCAGATATAAGGGTGTGACCGATGCGTCCTGGGAACCGTTCACTCCCGATATTCAGACGCAGGTAAAGTCGCTCGATGAACGTGTGACCTACCTTGAGGAGCACGGCACGGGCAGCACCTACAACGAAACACAAACAGACACGGTAACTGACGCAGTGGAGGAGGTAACACAATGATAACAAAAAACGGCGGTGCAATAATGACCATATTCGCACAACCAGGCAATCAGAGTTGGTCGTTTAAAGACAAAAGCGGAACAACATTTACACGCCTGGTCGGTGATGGCAGTATACATACCAAAAAAGCCGAGACATCACAAAACGATGGAACTTGGGCACGACTCGGAAGCGGTGACGCAGAACCGACTGCTGATGATTACAAACTCGCACAGGAAGTCAATATACCTTGTGTGAGTGCGAGCCTTACAGTTGTTGACAGAAAGGCTGTGTATACATATTCGTTCCTGAACAACACAGCACAAGCAGTTACAGTTTCTGAAATGGGGTTGTTTTCTTATATAGACGGATACTACGACAATCCGTTCCTCATAGCAAGAAAACTGATACCATCAAGAACCATTCAGCCGAACGAAACCGTAACATTCAGCTATGTTGTTGATTTCAATTAGGCGGTGAGAATAATATGGACAACATCAAATTGTGGATAACAGGCGCGGTCGGAGCTGTCGGCGCAGCTATCTCGACCGCTTTCGGCGGGTGGACATCGGCAATGACAACGCTGCTGATCTTTATGGCTATCGACTACATCACGGGGATAATGGTCGCAGGCATCTTCAAACGCTCGAAGAAAACCAAGAACGGCGCGCTGGAGAGCCGCGCAGGCTTCAAAGGTCTTTGTCGCAAAGGCATGATGCTGCTTATCGTGCTTGTCGCGTGTCGGCTTGACATCGAGCTGCATACCACCTACATACGAGATGCCGTCTGCATCGCATTTATCGCGAACGAAACTATCAGCATCATCGAAAACGCGGGGCTTATGGGTATACCAATCCCCGCGCCGATAACAAGGTCAATAGAGCTTTTGAGAAACAAGGAGGAAAGTGATGGCAGTCAGCGGAATTGATGTCAGCAAGTGGCAGGGGAGGATAGATTGGCAGAGGGTAAAAAACGCAGGAGTGCAGTTTGCGCTGCTGCGTGCAGGCTATGGGGATTCCCTCAGCTACCCCTACCAGATAGATGAAACTTTTGAGTTCAATTATACCGAGTGCAAGCGCGTCAGTATGCCTGTCGGCGCGTACTGGTACAGCTACGCTACGACAGAGGAAATGGCTCGGCAGGAGGCGAAAAGCTGTATCGCAGCGCTCAGGGGCAAGCAGTTTGAGTACCCTATCTACTACGATGTTGAGGAGATGCGCATCTTTCAGACGGGGCGCACGAACGAGATGATCAAAGCGTTCTGCGATGAAATGGAAAAGGCAGGCTACTGGGTGGGTATCTATATCTACCGCGCAGCAGTGCAGAGCTACCTCAACGAGCGCACGCGCACGAGATACGCTATGGCTATCGCCGAGTACGGTCCCAAGCTCAATTACAGCGGTCCTTACGGCATCTGGCAGAACAGCTCGACCTGGCGCGTTGACGGCATCAGCGGAAACGTTGACCACGACTGGTGCTATGTAGACTATCCAAAGCTGATAAAAGAGCGCGGCAAGAACGGCTATCCCAAGCCCGCGCCCAAGCTGATGTATCAAGTCATCAGGGATACTCCGATAGTGCAGTTCGAGGGCACAGAGCCAGCGGGCAAGACCGTGCAGGTGTACGGCAGAAAGACCGTCTGCGGCGTGCAGTACGGGCGCGTCACAAAAGACGGCTGGATAAGCCTGAAAGACGCAAAGCAGGTATAACACAAACAAAAAGAGAGCTTTCCGCAAGGTCAGCTCTCTTTTTGTAAGAAGTGTGTAAAATAAAGGAGATAGTTTAAGGCAGTTATCATAACAAAGTTATTGCGAACGCTATAAGCAGCAAACCTGCGAGAATTATAACAGGTGCCCAGAAGGCTCTGTTCACATAGTCATCATCGCGCCGCGTGCGCAGATAGTCCTCGTACTTTTTTGTGTGCGGCTTGGGACGGGTGAGCGGTACATATTCCTCGCGGTGAACAGCATCGCCGCGGCTGTGATAATGCAGCGTGTGAGGCTGCGTGTGAGCGTGTCCGCCGGGCTCGTCACTGAACAGACCGAGAGGATCCTCGTTAGTGATCTGCGTGTATGCATAGTAGTTGAAATACTGCTGCTGAACATCGCCGTCAAAAAACTCAAAGCCGTCATCGTGATCGTTTGGGAACATAGTCCTCACCGCCTTTCAATGTTTGTTTTGCTTTTCTGAAACATAGTATAGCACATAATTTTTGGTTTGTGGTAACTTTTTTTGGACAGTTAAGAATAATTTGCGAAAAAAATAAAAAGGCTTCCAAGCAAAACACTTAGAAGCCTATGCTTACGCGGACAGGTAGGTTTGAAGCTCAGCTCGCCGGCATCCCACTTGTCAAGTATTGATTTCAGTTTCTCTGTTCTGATTTTCAACTGATAGTATTCAGCTTTGAACCACTCCTTGTAGTCCTCGGACTGCATCATTTCGATTGTGTCTTTCAGTTTCATAAAATCAAATCCTTTCTGTTTTTGGGTATGAAAAAACCGCCTAACAGCGTTAAGCGGTTTAGTCATTATTTACTTGAATTAAAGTACGGTTCCAATTTCACCTCAGATTCTATATAAAGAGAACCAATATAATAGCTGTTATGAACAGTAATTGTTTTACCGTTAAGTGAATATATCTGAGTTTCGGAGTCATCAACATCTTTAAGAAGATCGTGTTTCTGAATGTTTGGAATATGCTTTTCGAGAGCATTACATTGCTTTTTAAAGAGTTCTTTATCAGGCTCAGAGCAAATAACATAATTGAACAAATTTATTCCTCCAATCCAAAAGCTTTATTAACTGATTTTCTTGATTTTGACGCAGTTTTAAGGATATCTTCTATCGCCTGAGTGCGATCTAATCCTTTTCGCTGCATTTTATCTTTAATCAACTCTTCAAAAGATTTATTGGGATCTGTTTTATCTAACTGTCGTCTCAGCTCCTGATCTTTCATTAACTCTCTTGCCTGTGTTCTGAACGTATTTCTAAGCTCGCAGGCTTGCCTTGCTTGTTGTTCAATTGGCAATGATTTGTCTATCAAGTCAGGAATGGTTTTATCGTGTGACACATACCATTTTCGAACATCTTCGTTTGACATTTTACCTTTCATATGTATTATATCATTATAATCTCTTTCAGTCAAGTCTTGAGTAAATTTCCCTCGCCCGATATTCCCCAGCCCGTCAACCGTCACGCGCTCGCGCTGCTCGGCGCTCAATAACGCTTTGCTCGACTGTCGGATCTTCAAGGCTGTGCGCCCAGTTGTCCACACGCTCCGCAGTATATGCAGGCTTGACAAGTTTGAAATGATTTTTTTGTGCCAAAAAAAGAGCCTGCTTTTTGTGCAGAGTACTGAATATATTAATAAATTATTGACAATTACTATTTACTGTGATATGATTTATTTGAGAAAAGTTAAAGAAAGGGCTGACTCGGTATGCTGCTTCTCTTGGCTAAGACACTCAGGCGCAAGGACAGCATCGCTATGCCTATTTTTGCTGTTCGCAGATAAGCATGTCCCTGTGCGAAAGACCTGGGGACGTGCTTTTTGTATTTTTTTACAAGGAGGTATTGTATGAGAAAAAGAATAGTTTCATTTGCAGCAGCGGCGGCGCTTGCGGTGAGCGCATTGTCGCTTCAGGCATTTGCACAGGGCGGTGTGCCGAAGATCCAGTATCTTCCGTTCGGGATAGCTGAACCGACAAACGTTTCGATCAGTTATCTTGAAGGACGTGATTCGCTCAACACTTGTGAGATATCATATTCTCAGAGTGAAGAGATGAGCGAGTGGGCATCACGTTATGCTGATGAGCAGGAGCATGACAAGGTCATCGAGGAGCTGGAAAAGCTGGGCTTGCGGGATGCGTCGATAACAGCTCAGATCGACTGGTCTCTCGACTCGCAGGACGACTGGAAATGCGATCAATACTGGACGACGGGCGGATATGACTCGGCAATGGTCCAGCACCTGAACGAGTGGGCGTATATTTCAGCAAGCTATTCGCCCGAAATTACTAACACCGAATGGATATTCAGGGGCATGGGTAATGCAAACGACCCTGAAGATGCGATATGGAACGGATTCCACGGACCGGGAGGAGATTATAAGGGCTGGAAGGACGTTCTCAAAAATGGTCAGTATTCGCTTGTTACCACGGAAGACGGCGAAAAGCATGCAAAGATAGACTTTAAAAAGCACACTCTCTATACCCGTGTGCGCTGGCTGGTTACTTTAACTCCTGACCAGGACGGAGCAAAAGATTCTATGATAACTTCGCCATGGTCTGAAGTTGCAGCTGTCGGCAAGGACGCTGAAAAGATAGAGCCTATCAAGGCAGAAGACCTTGATGCTCCTGCTATCTCGAATCTGCATTACACAGATAAAGAATCCGGCAATTATCCCGTTATCGGCTTCAAGCTCGATGTTACCGATAAGCTCAGTAAGCAGCTGGCACAGGCAAGCGGTACACAGGGCTATATCCGGCTCAAAGTTGAAGCAAGATTAAAGGGAGCAGCTGAATGGACAGAACTTCAGGGCGACTGGACGATCAAAGCCGGCGATATGGAACTGGCTTTGCAGACTCTTGCTGAAAAGGAAGGCAATAATATAAAGGCAGGCACACCAATCCAGCTCAGAGCAAGATATGAGTGTTCTCAGACGGGTCTTGATGATATTTATTCGCCGTGGACAACTCTTACATTCTCAGCAGAGGTCGCTGAACGTATCGCAGGCGACAACAGATACGGCACGGCAGCAGAGATCGCTAAGGCTGCTTTCCCAAGCGGCGCAGAGACAGTAGTTCTTGCAAACGGTCTCACCTTTGCAGACGCACTCGCAGGCGTTCCTCTCGCAGCTGATCTCCAAGCTCCTATCCTGCTGGCAGCAACGAATTCTCTCCCGAGAGAGACAACCAATGCTATTGAAAAGCTCGGCGCAAAGAATGTAATTATCCTCGGCGGAGAGAGCGCTATCAGCAAGAAAGTTGAAAAGACACTCGAAGATAACAAGCTGACAGTAACGAGACTTGCAGGAGATTCAAGATTTGGAACTGCAGCGGCTATCGCAGATGAACTGAACAAAGAACCTGAGGAGATATTCTTCGTATGGGCGCTCAATGCAGCAGACGCACTATCAGTCGGTGGTGTTGCAGCAACAAAGAACGCACCGATAATCTATCTGACCACAAAGGGCAAGCTCAATGCTGACACCGAAGCTTACCTCAAGACCGTAAAGGGCAAGGTAAAGAATGCATACGTTATCGGCGGCGAAAGCGTTATCGACAATGATATGATGAAGCAGGCAGGCGATGCTCTTGGTCTTAAAGCAGGCGAGACTATCACAAGAGTTGCCGGAAAGAACAGATATGAGACCTGCGTTGCGGTAAACACCACTTTTGCAAGTGTTCTCACAGGTACGGGAATATGCGTAGCAAAGGGACTTGATTTTCCTGATGCTCTCGCAGGCGGCGTTTATGCAGCAGTCAACAAGGAGCCTTTGTTCCTTGCAGACGGCAGCAAGCTTCAGGACTGCCAGAGCGAATACCTGAAAGCCAAGAAGGCAACAAGGCTGAGCGTTTTCGGCGGCATCGGAGCTGTTCCTGATAACCTTGTAAGGATAATCGAAAATGCAGGCAAGTAACTGAATATCAGAATCAAAGGCGTGCAGAAATGTGCGCCTTTTTTGTGTAAAAACGTGCTTCAAATGTGGGGGAGCAAATGGGGGAGTAGAATGGAATTTAAGACAATATCGGACGATAAAACAAAGAAAAAGGCTTCTGAGCAATAAGCTCAAAAGCCTTTGTTTACGCGGATTGAGAGATTTGAAATATAGGGAGCTATTTTAGTGCAGGTAGGCGTAGTTAGTCACAGCTCGATTTTACGCTATTTTCAGCTAATTGCAGTTAGTTGTAGTTAGTGCTGATTAGGTCTATTTTAGTGTAGTATAACACCCTGATAACACCCTGAGATTTTAAAAATCGACTATGATTTTATGCCGATTATAGCTGTATTATCTCGGCGGATATGGGATAACAATTTTGACCTTATCAGTCTTGTTATACACCACGGTAAGCTCCAGTCCGTCGTCAAGCTCCTTGATGTCAAGTATCTCTGTAATCTCATTGTATTTGTAATTTCCATTCTCGTCAGTCTCGCTGTTGAGCTTATCACAATAGCTTTGAGCATAGTCGATATAGTAATCATATATCGCTTCGGGACTATCGTCCACGCCGAATGCAAGCGGCAGAGGGGCAGCGGCGTCCTTATAATGAAAGTCGCACCCCCACTTACCGCTGTTGCCGTCCACAGTCATTGACAGCTTTGTTATTGTCGCTGTGCCGTCCAGTGTATTTTTTACCTCGGCGGTAGCGTCCTTATAGTCGGTCTGTTCATACAAAAGCTCTGTCAAGTATGTAGCGTCACCGCTGTATTTGCCGTTACTAAGCAGATTAACGCTCCTTTGATACTGTAAGACCATTTTCATCAAGTGTCACTCCTATCTGTTTCATTCTTCGCTGTTGAGCTGCTGATACCTTGCTCATATCCCTATGGAGCTTTTCACCCTGCAACCTACGGCGCACTTGTTGATTTATCGACTTATCCACAGACCTTGACTTGTCTGCAAGCTCCGCACGTTCTGTAGCGAGTTCAGTCCTCTCCGTACTTGCTTTTTGTTTTTCTTCATCGGCTTGTCTTTGAGCTATCTCGTAGTTCTCCTTCGCATTTTTTGCTCTTTCAATCATCTTGTTAGCTTCGGCTCTTTTTTCGGTGGCAGCTTTTCTTTCAGAAATAGCATCTGATGTGATAATATCGGTTATAGCCTGAGCATTACCGACTATGATTTCAGCTGTCTCTTGCGTGAGATTTTTCCCATTTTTGATATGGTCAATAGCTCTATGTACAATGCTCTTGTTTTCTTCTATACGTGTCCTACGAGCCTTGTAATCTTGTGGTTCTTCGTGACCTGCTTTCGATGGCTCAGAGGGTAGTATAACTATACCGAGTTTATGCTCGTTTACGAAACCCTGTGCAAAGTCCTCAAAGGCTGCTCTGCGGTCTTTGAGCCACAGTTTATAAGGGGTCTCTGAATACTTATGTTCCTTTTCCCTCTTAAAGCCAAGTTTGTCCAATGCACCGTCCATAGATACCTTTGTATTTAATCCTCTTGTACTTTCCACTACAGGCATAAAATCAATGTGAAGATGAGGTGTGCCGTCAGACACTTCGTCCATATGTATTGCCGCACAAAAAACTTTGAGTGTGTGGTTATCTTTCTGCCATTTTTCAAATGCTTCTTCAAGATATAGTGCATAGATTTTATCAGCTTCCGTCTTGCCGTGGAGCTTCACCATTTCAAGATATTCGCCGTGGTCTCCCAACTGTATAAGAGCTTCCTGCACATCTTTTTTGTGCTCTCTTGCATAAGCCTTTACTGCTTTGCTCCTACGCTCTTTATCAGAGCATTTTTCATAGGCTGCTTTGCTGTTAAAACCGATAAGACGGTCAGGGTGTTTTTGATAATTTTTTTCGTTAAAATCCACCAAGGCATCACCAAAATTTTCGTCAATAAATTTGAGGTAATCGGTATCAACAAGGACGCTGTTAAGGTGTGCTCGGTCAGGGTTAATATGACCGTCTTTGTTCCATTTTTCTTTGTCAAATTTCCTGACATTATGTGCTCGGCTGTGTTTATGACCGAGGTGCAAACTGCATTTCATTGTTATCATTTTTTGTGTGCTCCTTTCCGTATTATAACTATATAGTTTTGTTTGGCTGCCTTTTCCTGCTACACCCTTTGGGTGTAACTTAATGGCACTTTAGGCAAAGCCCAAAGCACATTAAGCTCTGCCGAGGGCTTCAAAGACCGTTCCTCTCTTTGAAAAATCTCCCCTTGAAAATTACGCAACCTGTCTCATCGTTCCCGTTGTCAGGTCTACTTCAAGTTCACGGATAACTTCTCCCGTGAATGTATCGACCACATACCGATGTTCAATGTTGCCCGACTTATATTTTTCGATGACAGTCCTGTTGCCGTAATCCATTTTGCTGCCTATCCGCACAAGCTCTACCCCGAAGAATATCTGCCCATATTCGTCGATATAGAACGGAGACTGACCGTCATCATATCTATATCTCTGAACACGGTAGTCGGGGTTAAGTCTCTCGACGAGTTCTTTGAAGTCATCGGCACTTTTACACCACGCCTTCCAGTATGCGCTGAGTTGCCTGTACGGAGACTTTTCAAAGGGCTGTTCGGTCTCGTCATCGTCATACTGTTCGGTCACTTCGACCTTGTTCAGAGTGCGTGACGGTATCCAGTGTGCTTTGTTCATCTTAGTAAGCTTCTTGTCTTTGTCGGTGAGAGTTTCTGAGTGCGGATACAGATACCTAATAACCGCCTCAATAACTTCCTTATCGGTTGCTGAGGGAGACCAACCTTCACTCATTCTCTGGATATGTATATCTATCTTACCTTTCAGACAAAGAAGTTTTCTAAGCTCATTGAAATCAATATTCCTTTTCACAATTAAATGTGCGTGAAGCTCATTATTCTCTTTACCACGACCCCAAAAAAGCAGATATATTAGTATAAGAGATAAGTATTTGTATTTCTTTCTCAAATGCCTGATGGCGTTGATAAACAGCCTATATCTTTCCTCATCAGACGTATCGGGTGCAAATGAAAAAGTAATACATACATCGTCTTTATCAAAGTTGTTGAGAGCTTCAAGGGTACACGTTCTTAATGAACGTTTCTGATTCGCCTTCATCATTGCAGGGAGCGTCTTTCTGTAATGCTTCGCTCTTTTGCCGATGTTCTTACTACAACAAGGATAACCTCGCACCTCACGGAAGCCACTCTCCGTACAATCCATAATCCTTATCGTGTTTAACTTCTGCATATAACTCATCGTGTAGCTCCTTTCTGTGAAAATGTCTCTTGTGTTAATACATAAATCCCTCTCACCAGGGAGTACCCCCCTGTATCTAAAACGCTCTTTATTATTCACCCTCTCAGACGTTGAGAAATCGCTTCTGAGGGGCTTGTCCTTTGTTGTGGTGAAAAGTACGGTCAAAACTGCAGGCACGCTGTGAGGGGCTTGTGGTGCGTCTCAGAGCGAAGCCTGTAAGGTTGTAAAAATAACGCTGTAGCGCTTGACGAAATATAGTAATTGTAGTATAATTAGGTATATATAGGTTAAATGAGGTGATAATCGTGGCGAATAACAACAAGGCTCTTTCCGCAGCGAATAAGGCTAAGAAAGATGAGTTTTATACACAGCTCTCGGACATCGAGAACGAGCTTCGACACTACAAGGAGCATTTCAAAGGCAAGACCGTTCTGTGCAACTGTGATGACCCATACGAAAGCAATTTTTTCAAATACTTTGCTATCAACTTCAATCATCTCGGCTTGAAAAAGCTGATATGCACCTGCTATGCAGGTTCTCCCGTTGTATATACTCAGCTCAGTTTCTTCGGTGAGGAAGAAGCCATAGGCAAGCCGCAGACCGAGAAGAAGCCGTACAAGATAGAAATAACCGAGGTCAAGGATATGAACGATGACGGAGCTGTTGACCTGACCGACATTGAGCTGCTGCTGAAATCTGTAAACGGCAAGCCGCAGCTGCTCAAAGGTGACGGAGATTTTCGTTCCGAGGAATGTATCGAGCTTATGAAACAAGCTGATATTGTGGTAACAAATCCCCCATTTTCGCTGTTTAGAGAGTATGTAGCACAATTATTGGCGTATAAAAAGCACTTTCTTATAATCGGCAGCCAAAACAATGTTACATACAAAGAAATATTCCCACTCTTAAAGGAAAACAAGCTGTGGCTCGGCTATAAATCGGGAGATATGGCGTTTACCGTTCCTGATACCTATGAAGCAAGAGAAACACGTTTTTGGATAGACGAGAACGGTCAAAAATGGCGTAGTTTAGGCAATATATGTTGGTTTACAAACCTTGATATTGAGAAAAGACACGAGAATTTGATATTGTACAAGAAATACACTCCCGAAGAATATCCGCATTATGATAACTATGACGCTATCGAGGTTAGCAAAACAGCGGATATTCCTTACGATTATGACGGTGTTATGGGCGTTCCAATTACTTTTATGGATAAATACAATCCCGAACAGTTTGAAATTTTAGGATTAAGCAGTTATATTGGGTGTGATAAATTGGATTTTTTTCATAGAGTGCCTGATGATATTCAAAAACAGCTGATTGGTGGAAATGCTTGGATGCCGATTTTACATAATAAAAATCGTTATCAGTATTCTTATAGGCGTATTTTTATCAGAAAGAGAGGATAAAATATGAAAATTCAGCTACAAGAAATAACTGTCCGTGATGTGTTCAACGGCTACAAGGATAGCGCCGAGAATGGCGTTGTGGGCTACGGTGGAAAGCTCAATATCCGCCCTGCATTTCAGAGAGAGTTTGTTTACGGTCAGAAAGAGCGTGACGCTGTTCTTGATACCGTCACAAAGGGATTTCCGCTGAACGTGATGTATTGGTGTGACGATGGCAGCGGCAACTATGAGCTGCTTGACGGTCAGCAAAGAACGATCAGCCTTTGCCAGTACTGCAACGGTGATTTCTCTCTGAATAACCGTTATTTTCATAACCTCACTCAGACCGAGCAAGACCAGATACTTGATTACAAGCTAATGGTCTATATCTGTACAGGCAACGACAAGGAAAAGCTCGACTGGTTCAAGACTATCAATATCGCAGGCGTGCAGCTCTCTCAGCAGGAACTGAGAAATGCCATATACACAGGTTCTTGGCTCTCTGATGCAAAGAAGTATTTTTCAAAGGTCGGCTGTCCTGCCGTAAAGATAGGCGATAAGCTCTTATCGGGTAAGATGATAAGGCAGGAATACCTCGAAACAGCTATCGAGTGGATAGCTTTGACCGAGGATAAAGGCATTGAAGCGTATATGGCTGAACATCAGCACGATAGCAACGCTTCAACACTGTGGCTGCACTTTCAGACCGTCATTAACTGGGTAAACACCATATTCCCGAATAGCCGTAAGGAAATGAAAGGTCTTGAATGGGGTAGGCTCTATCACGAACACAAGAACGACAATCTTGACCCTGCTGCTTTGGAGCAGCGTATTTCCGAGCTTATGCAGGACGATGAAGTAACATCAAAAAAAGGCATTTACGAGTATCTTCTTTCGGGTGACGAAAAGCACTTGAATATAAGGGCTTTTACTGACAATCAAAAGCGTGAAGCCTATGAACGTCAGAACGGCATCTGCCCGATGTGCGGAAAACACTTTGAAATCGAGGAAATGGAAGGCGACCACATTGACCCGTGGCACGACGGCGGAAAGACCGACGCTGATAACTGCCAAATGCTCTGTAAGCCCTGCAACCGCCGAAAATCGGGAAAATAATAATAATACAAAGGACATCGCTTCGGCGGTGTCTTTTTTATTAGCGCTCCATATCGTAAGACTTTGTTTTGCTCTCAGCTTCGAGCTCGCCGTTCAAGAAGGCAAGGAACTTGTCACGGTTGATAAGAGCCTTTTTTCCGCAAGCAACATAAACAATCTTGCCCTCTTTGACCCATTTGCGGACACGATAGATAGGAATACCGAACTCCTTGGCTATCTGCTTAGGTAACATCATTTTTGGCTTGTTAATGCTTTCGTTCATAATTAAAACTCCTTTCAGTAAAGTTTATTTTACATAGGTCTTGACAAAGTAAAGTTTCTTTGTTATAATATATTATAGCGTAGTGGAACGTAGGTGTCAAGCAAATTTTGCTTGATAGTGTCTATTTATAAACTAACTTTACAAAGGAGATGTTATTGATGAAGAATGACAAGGAAACTGACAAAAAGTACAAGTATAATACTAACGCTAAAACTGCCGAGCGTATAGCTGAATTGATAGGTGATACACCGAGCGGAACAGTCGCAAAAGTCCTCGGAGTAACTCGACAGACAATTAGCAATTGCATCAACGGTAGATATAAACCTGAAGTTGATAATCTTGAAAAGATGGCTGATTACTTTAATGTTTCTACTGATTACATCTTGGGTAGAACTGATGTTAAATCGCCAGATACTACAATCCAAGGTGTATGTGAACTTTTAGGACTATCTGAGGAAGCACTTAATGTTATAGTTAAGTTGAGCAAGCGTGGTGCTGGTATTCTGAATGAATTTATCGTAAAGCACTTGTCTGTGATACTTAGTGACCTTATGGTTTTATCTGACCAATCGTCTGTAATAATTGAATTAAATGAGAGTAGTCCATCGCCGATGAGCGATGATTATGAAAAGCTGATGATAGATGCTGTGAGGTATCGTGCTACTCTTACATTTAATCAAGTGCTTGATGATTATGATGCGAGAGCTTACAACAGAGAGGAATATAAGAAAAGTAAAGAACAAGGTTTAAAGCTTACTATGGAACTATTAGAAAAGGATAATCGGGAATTATTAAAAAGACTTAGGAAAGGAGATTTGAAGAATGGCACAAATCGAAAAAAAGAGGAATAAGAACGGCGATATTATCTCATATCGTATAAGAGTATTCTGCGGTTATGGAGCAGACGGTAAACAGAAGTCGCAGTCAATAACGTGGTATCCGAAAGATGGTATGACCAATAAGCAGATAGAAAAGGCTGTCAACAAGGCTGCTGCGGAGTTTGAAGCGGCTTGTATGGGCGGTAAGGTGGTCAATGCACGCAAGTTACAGGTTTTAATTGAGGATTGGTTCACAATTCACGAGACCGCTGTGTCACCTTCCACTATCAAGAAGTACAGAGACTGCTGTAAACGCATATATCCTGCACTCGGACATATAAGGATAGACAAGATAAAGACCGCTGACCTTGACAAGTTTCTCGTTGCTCTCGCCGACGAGCGAAACGGCAATACCTACGGACGCTGCAAGATAGATCTTGAAGCCAAGCTCAAAGAGCAGGGCATTACACAGAAAGCATTTTCCGCCAAAGCTAAGGTATCAGCTAACTGTGTTCGCAGCTGTTACAAGGGTGAGCGTATAATGTGGGATAATGCAGTAAAGATAGCTAAAGCTCTGAAAAAAACACCGACCTCGGTCTTTGAGAAGATAGCCGATGACAGCAAGCTCTCGCCCAAAACGATACGCTCTTATCACGGCTTTCTTTCGACGGTATTCAGCTACGCCGTTAAGATTGGCGAGATTGCCGTAAATCCTTGCCTTAACTGTACGCTCCCGAAATATGAAGCTGCCGACCACAAGATTTTGAGTGTTGCAGACACTCAGCGCTTCTTGCAGCTTCTTGACGAACACGCAGACTTAAAGTACAGGGCTTTCTTTAACATAGCCATTTACGGCGGTTTCCGCAGGGGCGAGATACTTGGTCTGACTTGGGACGACATCGACTTTGACAACAATATGGTGCATATAAGGCGTGCGGTGCATTGGAGCAAGGACAAGGGCTATTACTATACCGACCCCAAGACAAAGAAGTCTAAGCGCTCCGTAAAGATGACTGACAGGGTAATGCTCATACTCAAACAGATGAAGAACGACCAATTATCGGCAAAACTGAAATACGGCGACTACTGGAATAACCATCAGAGGCTTGTATTTACTGCCGATGACGGCTCTACTATGTCAATGGGTACACCTTACAAGTCCCTCAAAAAGTTCTGTGAGGAATACGGCTTGCCGAGGGTGTCAGTACACAGTATGCGCCATTTGAACGCTACGCTCCTTATTTCAAAGGGTACGAACGTAAAGACCGTACAGAGCCTTTTAGGGCATTCGACTGCGGTCACAACAATGTCTATCTATGCTCACGAGATACAGTCGGCAGAAGCGGCAGCATCGGCGGCACTCGGAGAGATACTTGAAAACGACCTTATCAAAAAGGCTGAATAATACAGAAAAAGCAGGCTCGGAAATTCTTCCAAGTCTGCTCTTTTTTTTGACCCATAACACCCTAATAACACCCTAAGTAGAATTTCAAGCAAAAAGAAAAACTCCCAAACAACGCATTAGCGTTATTTGAGAGCTTTAAAATGCTACGCGGATTGAGAGATTTGAACTCTCGCGCCCGTTTCCAGACCTACTCCCTTAGCAGGGGAGCCCCTTCACCACTTGGGTAAATCCGCAAACAGTACGCAAACAGTATAAAATGTGGCGGACAGGGTGGGATTCGAACCCACGGTACGTTGCCGTATCACCGGTTTTCAAGACCGGCTCCTTAAACCACTCGGACACCTGTCCAAATTGTTATCGCATAAAAGCTATCTCAATCAGCGACTTAATTATTTTATCACACATTTGCGTACTTGTCAATAGGTTTTGGGCAAAAAAATCATCGCAGAGCAAAAAACTTTGAAAAATTTTTCAAAAACCCTTGCAATTTGCGGGAAGATGTGCTATACTATCATAGATATTTATAAACACGGAGGGATAACTAATGTCTGTAATGGAGATAGTGGCAGGTTCAGTGCTTATTTTTGTAAGCCTGATACTCGTTTTGATAGTACTTTCAATGGAGTCCAAGGATCAGGGTCTTACCTCGGCGATAGGCGGCGGCTATAACGAGTCGTTTTACGGTAAGAACGGCGGAAACACCAAGGATGCAAAGCTGGGAAGGATAGCAAGAGTTTGTTCGGTGCTGCTGTTTATTGTAACGCTGGCTGTAAACATTGTAGTTTCTATCTACTTTAACAAGTGATCAACGAGGCTGCTGCAGATGATGCGGCAGCTTTTTGTTTTAAGGAGAACATGATGAAAAGAACGCAAAACATCAATTATAAGATAAGGGCACTGTTTGACTGCTTTGACGATTCAATGATACAAAGCTGCTTTGAGGGAGTTTACGGCGAGCTTTGGTGTGATGATGAAAACGACCCCAAAACCGCAGCGATAGTCTCGGGGGATTTTCACTACCTTGCGGGCAAGCCTGCATATGCAGACGAGATAGCGGCGTTTTTGCGGGATAAGCCGCACGCGGTGATCGTGCCATCGTGCGATGAATGGTTTGAGCTTGTTGATGCACAGTGTGATAATATGCTCAAAAGGGTGGACAGATACCATATGCGCGCACCGCAGGAGGGCTTTGACAGGCAGCATCTTGACGATCTGCTCAAGGATATGAAAAGGCTGAGGCTTTATGGGTGCGAGCTTTCACCTATCGGCGAAAAGGAATTTATCAATTGCCTTAAATCAGACTGGGCTTATTCATTTGTGTCCAATTTTTCGGACTATAAAGAGTTTGAAGAGCACGGCTTCGGATTTGTCATAAAGCATATGGGCAGGATAGTCAGCGGAACAAGCACCTACTGCTATTACAGCAAGGGTGTCGAGGTAGAGGTGTCAACGCACCCTGAATACCGTATGCGCGGACTTGCCAGAGTCACGGCGGCAAAGTTCATTAAAGAATGTATAAGCAGAGACCTTGCGCCTAACTGGGACGCGCGCAATCTTGCATCGGTAAGCATTGCGAAAAAACTCGGTTTTGCGCTGCACGATACCTACACCGCGTATGAATTCAAAACCGATAGCTGTGAAGCAAGGCTGCCCAAGGACAAGCACGACACAGCGGCGGTCGAGGCGCTTTCACGGCTTGACGGCGAGCAGATCGAGCCGCTTATACCACAGCTTGCGGAGTGGATACAGGATATGAACCACCCAATAGCGATACCTGTCGCTGAACTGCTTGCACAGCATTACAGCCTTGTTGAGCCGTATCTGCCCGATCTGCTGAAGGCGGATAATACGGATGGCATATGGAAGTACAATATAATAAAGTATCTGCTGGGTATGCGCAGGGGATCTGCGATCAGCGAGCGCGTGATGAGCGAGCTTGTGCGCATAGCCAAAAATCCCACAGACAGCGAAAAGGCGGAGCTTGCCGATGAGGCGGCAAAAGAGTTTTTAGAAAAATTGGCATAAAGGAGAAAAGATGAAAATAGATTACACAAAGCTTATTGTCAGCAAGCTCAAACGCAGCGGCAAAAAGCCCGTGCGCTACAAGGAGCTTTTGCGTGACTGCAAGCGCAAGCATTTTGACATAGATAAGTTCAACGACACCGTTGCGGCAATGAAGCGCCGCGGCGAGATAACCGAAACAAAGTACGGCTTCAGCCTGGGCGAGAAAAAGAAAGAGCGCAAGTGCAAGGTCGTGCGCATAAACCGCACATTCGGCTTCGTTCAGGACATCGAAACAGGCGAGGAGTTTTTCGTTGCGGGCAAGTTCCTGCTCGGCGCGCTGCCGGGTGACATCGTAATGGTGCGCACATTCAAGGGCAGGGGAGAGTCGCTCGAGGGCGAGATAACGCAGATCGCTGAACAGAATTACTCGCGCTTTATGGGCGAGATAGTCAACGAGTTCGGCGAGCTGAAGATAGTTCCCGATACGCTCTGCAAGTCGGCGCTGCGCTTTGATAATCCGGGCAGACTCGAGCTTCACGAGGGCGATAAGGTCATTGCCGAGATAACCAGGCGCGGCAAGCGTCACAGCGAGCATATCTGCGCAATAACCGCGACATACGGCAGCTCGATGAGGGCGGCATCGTGTGCGCTGTGCGTGGTAGAGGTCAACGGACTTACCCCCGTATTTCCGCCGCAGGTGATAATGCAGGCACGGCAGGTCAGCGACTATTCACGCATACAGGCAGAGCTGCCAAACCGTGTCGATCTGCGCGATAAGCCGATATTTACGATAGACGGCGCAGACACAAAGGACATCGACGACGCGATAAGCGTTGAGAAAACCAAAACAGGCTACGAGCTTGGTGTGCATATCGCGGACGTTTCCCACTACGTTACACCAAAAAGCGAGCTTGACAACGAGGCGTTCAAGCGCGGTACGAGCGTTTATTACGCTAACAGAGTTATCCCTATGCTGCCAAAGGAGCTTTCAAACGGCATCTGCTCGCTCAATCCGAACGAGGACAGGCTTGCGTTTTCCTGCCTTGCGCAGCTTGACAAGCAGGGGCATATAACCTCCTACAAGTTTGTCAAAAGCGTGATACGCTCGCGTGTTAAGGGCGTTTACAGCGAGATCAACGAAATGCTTGAGGGCTATAATTCAAAGTCCAACAGCGAAAAGTATGCCGATGTCAAAGACCAATTGCCGCTGATGCTCGAGCTTGGCGATATACTCAAGGCGAACCGCATCAGCCGCGGCTGCCCCGAGCTTGAAACGACCGAGAGCAAGCTGATAATTGACGAAACAGACAAGTGCGTTGATGTTGTCCCAAGAACGAGAGGGCGCAGCGAGGAGCTTATCGAGGACTTTATGCTCGTTGCAAACGAGTGTGCGGCGCGCTTTGGCTTTGACAACAAGCTGCCGTTTGTCTACCGTATCCACGAGGAGCCGAGTGAGGAAAAGACCGAGGGGCTCAAAGAAACTCTCGTCAAGCTGAATATACAGCAAAAGATCGGTGAGCGCGCAACTGCGCAGGATATGGCTGCGGTGCTTGAAAAGGTCAGGGACACGCCGCTTGCGCCGATAGTCAACAACATCATTCTGCGCTCTATGTCAAAGGCGAAGTATTCCACCGAGCCTGTGGGGCATTTCGGTTTGATGCTTGATGACTACGCGCATTTCACATCGCCTATCCGCCGCTATCCCGACCTTGCGATACACCGCATAATGTCGGAGTTTTTAAGCGGCACAAAGGCTGCGGACTGTGCGCAGAAGTATTCAAAGTTCTCATATGCAGCGGCAGACCAGGCAACAAAGACCGAGCTTACCGCAATGGAGGTCGAGCGCAGCTGCGAGGACTGCTACAAGGCGGAGTATATGCTCTCCCACATCGGCGATGACTATGACGGCATCATCACGGGCGTTACCGATTTCGGCGTGTTCGTCGGGCTTGAAAATACCTGCGAGGGACTCTTGCACGTTGACGAGCTTGAAGCAGGCGCGTATGAATGTGACGGCGTTATGACGCTGAAAAATTACTCCACCGGCAAGACGTATACCGTCGGCGACAGGATAAGAGTAATGGTCACCAACGCAAACGTCAACAGCGGAAAGATAGATTTTGCTCTCGCGCAATCGTAATAAATAACAAAGGCAAGGTGCTGACCTTGCCTCTTTTGTTAATTTGATAAATCCGAGTTCGTGGGTCTGAACGACCTATAAGGACTTGCCAAAGACAAGACAGGTTTTTCGGTCCAGCCTTTTCTCGTAAAAAAGGCTGGCGGGTCAAGGGCAGAGCCCTTGCCGCCGTCCGTGCGCCTTGCTAAGCCCTGCAAGAGAGGGCGTGCCCCTGCGGAGAATACACTCACTATTTTTCCGCAATCCGCCTGCAAAAAGGCGGATTGAATAGCTCTTGTTTTTTTGGGGGCTTTCCGGTCGCCCCCAAAAGCCCCTTCGGACACACACTACTATATAGTGCTAAACTAAACTCTGATTTACCGCAGGAGTGTTTTGTCTAAATAGTATATTTGCAAGCTCTGTTTTTATAAAAATCGCTAAATTTGTTTTTACCCCTTGTAAAAAGCGCGCGGATATGTTACAATAAATTGAATATATGTTCGTGTATATTTGACGTAAAAACATAGCAAAAGGAGTAAAGAATATGAACTACGGCTATTTCGACCTTGAAAATAAGGAATATGTCATCACACGTCCCGATACCCCTGCGGCGTGGGCTAACTACCTCGGCTCGCCCGAGTACGGTGCGATAGTTTCAAACAACGGCTTTGGCTACAGCTTTGTAAAAAGCGGCGCAAACGGAAGAATTACCAGATACCGCTTCAATTCGAGTATCGGTCTGCCGGGCAGATTTGTCTATGTGCGCGATAACGAGTCGGGCGATTACTGGTCATGCACCTGGCAGCCTGTTGGCAAGAGCCTTGACGATTACAAGTGCGAGTGCCATCACGGTACTGCATACACCACCATCAAGTCGCAGTATTCGGGCATCAACTCGGAGATAACCTACTACGTTCCGCTGAACAAGACATACGAGGTGTGGAGGACAAAGCTCACAAACGCATCGGGCAAGGAAAGAAAGCTGTCCACATTCGGCTTTATCGAGTTCACCAACGAGAACAACTACGAGCAGGACCAGGTAAATCTCCAGTACACCCTGTTCATCACAAGGACCTCCTTTGAGGGCAATATGATAGTTGAGCATATCAACGAAAATTCGGGCAAGAACGAAAAGGGCTACAACGGACAGGAGAGATTCTTCGGTCTGGCAGGCGCAAAGGTCAGCCACTATAACGGCAGCCTTGAAAGCTTTATCGGCCCTTACAGAGATTACGGCAACCCTATCGCAGTTGAAAGAGGAAGCTGTGATGACGGGCTCAACTTCAACAGCAACTGCTGCGGCGCTTTGCAGTCTGACATAACACTTGCAGACGGCGAAACAGTCGAGCTTATCTATGTGCTCGGTCAGAAAACTCCCGACAAGGCGCAGGAGATAATGAAGCAGTACGAGGCAAAGGGCGCTGTTGACGCAGAGCTGAAAGAGCTGGTGGACTACTGGCACGGTCAGCTTGACAATTTCAAGGTAAAAACACCGTCTGACGAGTTCAATAATATGGTCAACGTGTGGAACGCATACCAGTGCTTCATCACATTCATCTGGTCAAGAGCAGCATCATTCATCTACTGCGGTCTGCGCAACGGCTACGGCTACCGCGATACAGTTCAGGATATACAGGGTATTATCCATATCAATCCCGAGCTTGCCGCTGAAAAGATAAGATTTATGATATCTGCACAGGTAGATAACGGCGGCGGACTTCCGCTTGTAAAGTTTGACCACAAGGCAGGTTTTGAGAACTGCCCGGACGAGAATGACCCCAACAGCGAGTATGCACAGCAGACAGGTCACCCATCTTACAGAGCAGACGACGCGCTGTGGCTGTTCCCGACGGTAGTTAAGTACATCGGCGAAAGCGGCAACAAGGCGTTCCTTGACGAGGTCATCGTTTATGCAAACGGCGGCGAGGACACCGTCTATGACCATCTGAAGAATGCTATAAGATTCTCTATGGAAAGACTCGGCTCGCATCATATGCCCGCA
>CADAEJ010000044.1 GCA_902786965.1 uncultured Ruminococcus sp.
CTTGCCGAGCGCGCGAAGCATCGGGTATTCCGCCGTCTGCGGACGGCGGCAAGGGCGCTGCCCTTGACCCGCCAGCCTTTTTTACGAGAAAAGGCTGGATCGAAAAACCTGTCTTGTCTTTGGCAAGTCCTTATAGGTAGTGCAGACCGATTAATTCCGATTTACAGTAGTAAAACAAAGCATAATTTGGAGATACTATTTTATTCCCTCGGCGTAGGATATAGGCACGGTGAAAAGCACGCCTGCATTCGGCTTGGAGAGATCCCCCGTGACTTTCTTTATTGCATCTATCGCGTCCTGCACCTGCTCGTCATCAACTGCAACGAACACCGTCTTGCCCTTCTGCGAGGGGTCAACGCCTGTAAGTATGGTGTTGAGCAGTCCCAGTGCTGCGAGGTTTCCCGCACCTCTGATAGACTTTGCCATTCCTACGCTGTCAACGCAGGTACCGCCGTGAACGCCTGCCTGTGCAAGTGATATCATCACCTCGTCAACAAGCTCTACTCTTTTAATTACAAGAAACAAAAGCTGCATATATTATCTTCCTTTCTTTTTTATCTGTATACAAATGACGCTGCTACCCAGTCGTCCTTTTGCCGTGTCTGTACAAGCTCAAAGCCGCTTGACTGTATTTTTTCAAGCACCTCGTCGCGCCTTGGCTCGATTATACCCGAAACTACGAGCTTTCCGCCTTTTTTAAGAAAACCTGCGAAAAGTCCGCTCATTGCGATAAGCACATCCGCAACGATGTTTGCGCAGACAACATCAAAGCCTGTACCTATCTTTTCCGCAAGCGCCTTATCGGTGATGATATTGCCCGCGAGCGCGGTATAGCTGCCGCTTGGGATATTGTTTTTCTGCGCGTTCTCCGCGGCTATCTTAACGGAGTTTTCGTCTATATCGACTGCTGTGGCTTTTTGCGCGCCGAGCAGTATCGCTGCGATAGAAAGTATACCGCTGCCGCAGCCAAGGTCAAGCAAACTGTCGCCCTGCGAGATGTTCTGCTCGAGCAGTTCAAGGCAAAGCTGTGTGGTGTTATGCTGCCCTGTGCCGAATGAAGCTGCAGGGTCTATTTCGAGTATCCTGCGCGTTTCGTTCTCGCTCACGCTCTCCCAGCTGGGTTTTATAAGCAGCTTTTCGCCAACGCACAGCGGCTTGAAATACTGCTTCCAGTTGTTCGCCCAATCTTCCTCGCGGATATTCTTCAGCTCACACTCAAGTCTGCCGAACTCGCTTTGTTCATCGCTTTGTTTGAGCGCATTGAGCTCTGCCCTTATCGCGCTGACAAGCTCGGGGGCATTCGCATCGTTGGGGATATAGACCGTGACTGTCGTTTCACAGTCTTTGAGCCCCATAAGGTCATCGTCGATATAGTCCCAGTTGCCGTCCTTATCCTCAAGAAAGTCCTCAAAATCCTGCGCGTCCCTGATGACAAAGCCATCTATGCCGAGTCCGAGCAGTCTGCCTGTGACAGCCTCGATACCTTGTGTTGTGGTATATATCGCGGTTTCTATCCAATCCATTGTGTTTCAACTCCGTTTTACAAAAAGCGTTAACCTTAATTACACAATATTATAACACAAAATTGATTTTTTGTAAAGTCCCAATCACAAAAAAAGAGTGCTCGAAGCACTCTTTTGACGTATTTTCAGAAGTCTTTTTTGTCGTATTCCCTGCCCTTGCGGGAAATCTTTTTATTCATCGCAAAGGTCAGCGCCATTGTCGCGATTATCATCACCGCCATGACAAGCACCGAGCGCACCGACAGGTCTTTGAGGTTGCCGCCGATGTAGGTCTCAACGACCATTTCGGGAAACACACCGAGTATCGAGCCGAGCAGATACGGTCGGTAGGGCATTTTCAGCGTGCCGAAAACTATCGAGCCGATGTCGCCGGGGACTATGACGACAGCCCTTGTGATATACGAGGCAAAGAGGTTGTTCTTGTGGCTGTACTCTACGAATTTTTTTGCCTTGGGAAAACGCTTGATGACCATTTCGAGCAGGTCGCCGCCTGCAAATCTTCCCACGAGGTAAGGTACGGTAAAGCACAGTGCAAGCCCGATGATATTCAGCGGGATAGAGATATAGATAGGATAGATAAGCCCTGTTGTTATGAAGATAGCGGCAAGCGGAAAGACTATCGACACAGATTTGAACACGAAAAATCCGAGGATGACCAGCGCGGCAAGCACGCGGTTATCGGGGGTATAGGCAAGTATCTCGTCAAAATCGCTGCCCGCGAAAAAGACGATACAGAATATCATCATAAGGCTTGTTATGATAATGGGGATAAATCGGCAATATTTGAGGAATTTATCATTTTTCAGATACTTCACGACATTACCCCTTTCAATTTGACTTTTTTCAATAATAGCATATAATTATGACAAAAGTGTGAAATAAAACAAAAAAGCTTTGCGAAATGTTCACAAAGCTTTTTGTATTATCGTCTGTAGTTTCTCGGATCATGATCCTGACGCGGACGGTTATTGTATCTTGGGTCGTAATAAGGGCGCTGACCCGCCGTTTTTGAAGCAGCTGCCCTTTTGTGACGCGGTTTGAGTATCACGAGGTACTCGGCAAAAACAAGTGCGAGGCAAAGCAGCACGGGCACGCCGAGATTAACGCTCAGCTTCGCCTTTGGTGCGGCAGCTTTTTTGCTGTCCTTATCCTTATCTTCTTCAGCGGGAGCATCGCCTCCCTGCGCGCTGTAGACCTCGATCTTCACCCTCTGTATCGTGTAGTCCTTACGGATAAGCTTTGCGTTTACTGTTCCCGGGGTCATAGCGACTATTCCGCCCTCGGAGAACTTTGCAACATCGTTGCCCTCGATCTCGCAGTTGATGATGTCTGCAAAGCCAAGCTCCTCGAAAGTATAGGGTCTTGCAAACTGTGCAAGGCGGACAGACCTGACATCCTGCGCGATATTTGGTGAGGAGGTCGGGCTGACGATGCCGTCGGTCTTATTGAAGCTGACCGATTCAGATGCGTCATTTTTTACCGATGCGATATTCAGAAACAGCACATCGTCCTTTTTAGCTTCCTCGATAAGCTCGAAAGTGAACAGGATATACTGACCGCTGCGCTGCGAGCCGCCCTCGCAGGTATACTTGAATGAATACTTTCCGTCTGTCTTTTCATCGGTGAGCGTACCGCTGTCATCGGGCGCTGCCTGCGCGTAAAGCAGGCGGTACTCGTTGACATCATAGCCAAGAGAGCCTTCAACAAGGGTAAGCTTTTCTTTCGTATTTATATCCAGCGAT
The DNA here is from genome assembly GCA_902786965.1 of uncultured Ruminococcus sp. Classification (GTDB taxonomy): domain Bacteria; phylum Bacillota; class Clostridia; order Oscillospirales; family Ruminococcaceae; genus Hominimerdicola. The sequence continues at coordinate 3,266 of CADAEJ010000044.1, forward strand.
GCTGTGAACTTATTATCCTCGATATTTGAAACGTTCAGCGCGATGCTTACTGCTTGATCCTCAAGCTCCTTTGCGGGGCTGCTCGGCGGCAGCTGTGTCCACACAACGCCGTTCTGCCCCTGTGCAGATGTACCTGTGGTAGTTGTGACGACGTAGTTGTTATTATCGCCGTTATCCTCACCCTCTGCATAGCACAGGGCTGCGCAGCTTATCATACACGCTGATGCAGCAAGCGCTGTTATCAGCCTTTTCATTGGTTTCATACAATCTTCCTTTTATTGCAATACAATATCCTCTGCAAGCATGATTCTCACAGAGGATATATTTTTTATTCCAGTGTTACAGACTTCATTATCTGCGGAACTGTCGGCTTATCGCGGAAATCGGTCTGTACCGCAGCTATCTCATCAACGACCTCGATACCCTCTGTGACCTTGCCGAATGCTGCATACTGACCGTCAAGGTGAGGTGCGTCCTTGTGCATGATGAAGAACTGTGAGCTTGCGGAATCGGGGTTTGCTGACCTTGCCATCGAGATGACACCGCGGACGTGCTTGATATCGTTTGGCACGCCGTTTGATCTGAACTCGCCCTTTATCTTGTTCTTTGAGCCGCCTGTGCCGTTGCCAAGCGGGTCGCCGCCCTGTATCATAAATCCGCTGATGACTCTGTGGAAGCAAAGCCCGTTATAAAAGCCTTCCTTCACGAGCTTTTCAAAGTTCTCAACAGTTATCGGCGCTTTATCGGGGTAAAGCTCGATCTTTATCTTCTTGCCGTTTTCCATTTCTATTACAACCATTTTGATTACCTCATTGTCTGTTTTCTAATCTTTTAAGCTTCTTTTCATCTTCCTTGCTTTTGGGCAGAACGCCTCTTTTGTTTCTGTCCATAAGCTCTCTGAAATACATTGTGTGCATTGACGGGACTTTCTTGAACATACCCTGCTTTTCGGTAGAATTGCAAACGATATAGTCCCTATCTCCGTCATTGTTTACGCAGTAGATCCTGTCAACACGCCTGAAACTGCCGTCGGGGTTATCCATGTTCTTATCAAAACAGCCGAAAATATCTTTTGCCATAAGATCCATAAGATTCATTACCCTCTGGTAGTTGCTCAGATCCGACCAGCTGTCGAGTTCATCCTTGAAGAACTGCTGAACGGGGACGTCATTGACCTCCATTTTTCTGATTATCCTTGCAAGGCAGATAGAAACGTCCTTATCGGTCAGCTTATCTATCCTTGCATTTTTGTACTCAAGTATATACTTATTGAGTGTTTCATAAAAGATCTTGTCGTAAGGGAAAGGCTTTCCCTTTGCAGAAAACTTGATTATTGCGTTATCGGTATTGATCTCCAACTGTATTCGCTCCTGAAATTAGTTTTTGCCCTTTGCGGCACGCTCTCTCTCAAACTTATCCGTAGCTTCTGCAAGCTGCTCTGCGGTGACCTCGCCTATCTCATCGGGATCGTTGCTGTGGTCGATAGAACCGAGCTTATCCACCTCGTCCTGAGATACGGTAACACCCTTTATGTCCTTATAATGCTCGTATTCTTCTTCCTTGAGGGCATACGGAAGATCGGCAAGCTTTGCCTGAACTTCTTCATCATCAACGGTATTAAAGTCATAATCCATTGTTTCAAGCTCGTGCAGCTTGGTATTATGCTCCTCTATCATCACGCGCAGCTTGTCGTCGATCTCTTCAAGATTTGCGACTGTGATATCCTCGTGGTGCGAGTCTACATAAGCCTTATGAGAAACCGCATAGTCCCTCTCAAAGCCCTCCTGCGCCTTTGTCACCTCATCCTGATGGACGGGATCGGTATCAAAGTCGTGATATGTAACAGGTGCTTTGGCATCTCTTTGCTCAACAAACTTGTCAAGCTCTGCCATATTGCGCTTGAGCTCCTCCTGATCGACCTCAACTACGCCCTCAACAACCTCTGTTTTTGTATCATCAAATTTCGACTCCTTGATCGAAACGGTCTCCTTCTTTGGTCTGACAGGTGTATTCCAGATGTCGTCAGCATTGACGGTGGTAGGTCTGTTTACTGCCTGAACAGGCTCATCCTTCTTTTTTCCGAACAATCCCATTGTGTTACCTCCGATAAATTATTTGGATATCACATAATGAACAGAACTCATCGGCAAGCCGCCCGTTATACCTCGCAGCTGCGCGATTATTTGTGTTGCATCACGCAGCAGAAGTGAGAAAAAATACGGACAGATACAGATTTGCCCAATCATTCTATTACATTATACTATATTTTGCCCAAAATTGCAAACAATTTAGGCGGGCAATATTAGATAAATTTTCGACAACTTTTTGTATATTTAGTTGCCTATTCATATTTTGATAATATAATATTATTATTTTATTGATTTATGAACGAATAGAATTTGTTATAATAACATAAAGTTGTATACTTTTGAGCATTTTTATCTTTGTTTTAATTTTTTAAATTTAACGGAATTGTTAAACAAAAAATAATCATCAAGCTATGCTCATAATGATACAGCGAATATGAAGAAAAATATTCTTTAAACAAAGGAGGGCTTTAGTTGCCAAACCTTAAACTTGGAGTTACTGCCACAGAGCTTTTCACCTACAATCCGTACAGAATACTCGGTACAGCAGTTGACACACCTGCGGAGAAGATAACCGAGCTGTATAACAAGCTTTTGGAGATGGCTGAAAGTGGCACTATAAGCCAATACACCACAAAGTACGATTTCCCTGTTTCTCTGCCGCCGTTCCAGAGAGATGCGAGCGCGCTGAAAACTGCTTATGCAAAGGTAGCCAGCAACGGTTACAGATGCTTTGCATACTCAAGCGACCAGTTTGCAACTCCGCTGAACGTTGACGATATCATGCTCAATCTGCGTGATATCACCTGCTACGACTGCTTCCTCAGATGCTATATGTGGCTCATCACAAATGACAGAGAGTTTGAGGAGCACGAACTGTGGGTACTTCTGTGCAAATACATAGACAGTATGATAATGTCAACGCCAGACCAGTGGACAAAGTTCTTTGACCACAGGTTCCCGGAGAATATGATGGGCGACAGAGTTTCGACTTTCAGGACGCTGTATGCTACATTCTGCGACATCATCCTGCTTCCTATCAAGGAAATGGTCAGAGGCTCGATGAAGTGCTCTACGGCGTGCGAAATACTTCAGGTCGCAGGCATTGATGTAAATGAAGAGTTTGAGTATGTGGATATCCCGCAGGCAAACATTCCAAAGCCCGGTCAGGCTGCTCCGCTGCTCAAAATAGCTGTCAAGGACGGCGAGGAATACTTCGACGTTTCGCAGGGACATATGGTAAGCTTCAAGTCGGAAGCAGATGCAGTTGTTGAGTCCAACCAGTTCGATACCTCGACAAAGACTATCTCTGCTGCTGCTATCATCGGCGACAAGGCTCCTGTTGACCGCACCGACTACATTCCGCCCGAGCCGACTTTCACCAAGGAAGCTCCGCCCGAGGCTGACAAGCTCGAGAAGATAAAGCCTCTGCCTGTTAAGCCAAAGCCGTCAGGTCCTGTTAAGCCCGCAGCCGGCGTTACCGCTGCTGCAAATGTTGCTCCTGCGGCACCTGTCGCACCTGCGGCTCCTGCTGCTCCCGCGGCACCTGCGGCTCCTGCTGCACCTGTGGCTCCCGCACCGGCACCTGTCGTTCACAAGACTGCGCAGCAGATAAATGAAGAGACGGTCACAAACACCGATGAAGACGGCGATGTGATCATCCCGACAAAGAAGCAGCGCTTTAAGATTCCGCCGAAGAACGCACAGACATCAAGCTCGCTTACCGCTGTTGACGATACGCCCAACCTTACGTTCACAACGCCAAAGCCCGGCAGCAAGCCGCTGCCTGTTACAAGCGGTGAGAAAAAGACTGTATTCAAGAAGAATCAGAAATCACTTGCTGATTTCGTTGACGAGGTCGATGAAGCTCCCATCGGTGATGAGCAGGACGAGGAAGAGAACGAGGAGAACATCTACACCAACGTTCTTATCAAGATGCTGCGTTCTAACAGAGCTGAAACGATGAAAGGCGTTGATACCAAGCACGTTTTCGATAACGGTGACAGCCTCGGTATCGCTGCTGAACCGGGTCTTGAAATGGACGCTATCAATGAAAAGCGCAAGGACAACAGCCTGCTGGCAAACTCGCTTGAGCCTGACCTTGATACTGATGACCCCAAAAAGCTTATGGCTGAAAAATACAAGGGCATCAATATTGACGATATGCTCAATCCTATTTCGCCAAACAAGTTTGCGCAGGGCTTCAAGCAGGACGCTGTTTACGAATATAAAAGCAACAAGGCAAGAGCCAAGAAGACGAATATGGCTATCATCAAGTTCATACTTCTTCTGTTTTTGGTAATTATGATACTTGTTCTGCTGTATCTTTTCGATGTACTTTGATATTAAAACATATGACCGACTCTGCACAAAGCGGAGCCGGTCATTTTATAACCGTATATACGGAGGTGTGTTATGGACAGTTTCAACTACTACAGCCCGACCGAATTCGTTTTCGGTGACGGCAGAGAAAGCGAAGTCGGGGCGCTGGCAAAAAAGTACGGCGCAAAAAAAGTGCTTGTCCACTACGGCTCAGGCTCGGCGGTCAAGTCGGGGCTTATCGACAAGGTGACGCGCTCGCTTGAAGAGGCAGGTCTTGGCTATACCCTGCTGGGCGGTGCGCAGCCTAATCCGCGCGACACGCTCGTTTACAAAGGGATAGAGCTTTGCAAAAAAGAGGGTGCCAATCTTATCCTCGCTGTCGGCGGCGGCTCGGTCATAGACAGCTCAAAAGCTATCGCGGCAGGCGTTTGCTACGACGGCGACTTCTGGGACTTTTACTGCGGCAAAGCGCCGATAGAAAAGGCTTTGCCTATCGGCACGGTGCTTACTATCGCGGCATCGGGCAGCGAGGGTTCAAGCTCTTCGGTGATAACAAAAGAAAACGGCATGGTCAAGCGAGGCACACACTCTGACCTTATCCGCCCGAAATTCTCGGTGCTTGACCCGCGCCTGACATTCACCCTGCCTGCCTATCAGACTGCCTGCGGTGCAACGGACATCATGGCGCACGTTTTTGAGCGCTACTTCACCAACACCAAAGAGGTCGAGATGACTGACAGGCTTTGCGAAGCGGTGCTTATCACTATGGTAAAGCAAACTCCGATAGCGGTCGCGCAGCCCGATAACTACGGCGCACGCGCAAACATTATGTGGGCAGGCACTATCGCGCACAACGATATCGTCGGCGTTGGCAGAAGTCAGGACTGGAACAGTCACGGCATTGAACACGAGCTTTCAGGCTTGTACGACTGTGCGCACGGTGCAGGGCTTGCAGTAGTTATGCCTGCGTGGATGCAGTATGTTTACAAGCACGATGTGATGCGGTTCTGCCAGATGGCAACGCGCGTTTTCGGCTGCCAAATGAACTTTGAAGACCCCGAAAGCACTGCGCTTGAAGGTATCAGCCGTTTCAGACGCTTTTTGCACGATATCGGTATGCCGATAAACTTCGAGCAGCTCGGCGCACGCGAGCAGGACATTCCAACGCTTGCGGCGAATATGGCTGAAAAGTACACGACGCGCGGCTTTGTAAAGCTGACAAGAGAAGATGTGCGCAACATCCTGACGATAGCGGCGCACGCAAATATCTGATCGGAGGAATCAAAATGGTAAATGTAAAAGGAAAATGGGCACTCGTTACGGGTGCGAGCAGAGGTCTTGGTTTTCTTGCGGCGGCAGAGCTTGCAAAGCGCGGCTGCAATCTGATCTTGCAGAGCAGGACGGCAGAGAACTCTCAAAAGGCTGCGGCGGAGCTTGAAAAATACGGCGTACAGGTCAAGTCTGTTGGCTGCGAGCTTGGCGAGGAAAAGGCTGTGCGTGCGATGCTTGATGAGATAGACGCTTTCGGCGTTGATGTTGACATCGTACTCAACAACGCAGGCTTGCAGATAGCTTACCGCACAGAGTATTTCAACACGCCTGTGAACGATTACACCGTAAGCTTTGCGGTGAATACTATCGCGCCCGCGCTTATATGCTATCACTTTATGCCGAAGATGATAGAAAAGGGCTTTGGCAGGATAATCAACACCACAAGCGGCATAGCTCTTGAGCCCGAGCAGGCAGGCTACTCGGCAAGCAAGGCGGCACTTGACAAGATAACTATCGACCTCGGGCACACGGTAAACGGCACAGATGTTTGCATAAACCTTGTTGACCCGGGCTGGTGCAGGACCGACCTCGGCGGACCGAACGCGCCCAACTCCCCTGAAAGCGCGATACCGGGCGTTATCGTGGGGGCGTTTGTTGACGATAAAAGATCGGGCAGACTTTTCAGGGCGCAGGAATACGCAGGTATGGAGCTTGAAAAAGCTGTTGACAGCGCACAGGAGATCGACGCGCCTTACTAAACATCGGCAAAACAAAAGACAAGAGGAATTGCACACACAGGCAATTCCTCTTTTTTGTTAGCGGTATATAAAGTCTTTTTTCTGATAGGGTATGTCATCGGGATCGTTTATCGCAAACTCCGCGACCGCGTCACAGATATAATCGTACAGGTCGTCGTCAACATATGCAAATCTTGCAGGGTCGACCTCGTCGTCGGATATCTCACCTGCGGCATACGAGCCTGCATACTCGCCGCACTCCTTTACAAAGTCAAGCAGGCGCGAGAGGTTATCAAGACGCTTTGCGTCAAACAGCTTTGAGTCTGCAAGCGTCTGTTTTATGTTATCGCAGAAAAACGCAAAGTTATCGTCCCAGTTTCTGTTGCCGTTATCCATTGCCTCGCCGCGCAGCTTTTCTACCTCGCGCAGCAGCTCGCCCTGAAGTGTATCAGCCTGTCCTGTTTTGCCGACCTTGGTTTTCCACAGGTTTTTGCAGACCTCAAAATGCTGCATCTCGTACCCGCGCAGACCAAGCTCGTCAATGAGCACATACATCTGCTCCCAGTCGATGATATCGCTGTCTGCCATTGCGGCACTCCCCTTTCGTTACAGCTTCAAGCCCTCGAATGACTCCTTGAGCACCTGACGGGACTTATCGAACTTCTGCCTTTCCTCGTCTGTGAGAGAAAGCTCAAGCACTTCTTTTACGCCGTTTCTGCCGATTATGCTCGGCACACCGATGAACACATCATTTCCGCCGTACTCGCCCGAGAGCTTTGCCGAAACGGTCAGCACGCTGTTCTCGTCGCCGAGTATCGCCTTGACTATTCTCGTGATAGCCATGCCGATGCCGTAATAGGTAGCCTTTTTCGCCTCGATTATCTTATACGCAGATGTCCTCACCTGCTCCTCTATCTTTGTCATTTCGTCGATGTTGTAGGGGTATCTGCTGTCCTCAAGTATCTCGCTGACTGACTTTGTAGCAAGCATTACCTGCGAAAGCGGAACGAACTCGCTGTCGCCGTGCTCGCCGATAACGTAGGCATGGATATTCTTGGGGTCAACGCTGAAATAGTCGCCAAGCAGGTAGCGAAGCCGTGCGGTATCAAGCGTAGTGCCTGTGCCGATGACCTTTGCAGCGCCAAAGCGTGAAAGCTCAAAGGTAACGCGCGTCATGATATCAACAGGGTTTGTTGCTACGAGGAAGATACCGTCAAAGCCCGATTTTACGACAGGTGTGATTATTGAACGGAACACCTCGACATTTCTCTGCAAAAGGTCGAGCCTTGTTTCGCCCTCTTTCTGTGCAACGCCCGCTGCTATCACAACGATATCTGCGCCGCGGCAGTCCTTATAGTCGCCTGCCTTTATCTGCATATTGGATTTTGCAAACGCAAGTCCGTGGTTAAGGTCCATAGCCTCGCCGTTTGCCTTGTCCTTGTTAACGTCTATAAGCACGAGCTCGTTGCAGATGCCGCCCTGATTTACCAGCGCATACGCAAAGCTCATACCTACCATTCCCGTGCCGATAAGCACGACTTTTCTTGTATCAGTTGTCATATATAACCTATCCTTTCATATCAGTAATCAAGAATTATCATAGTGCCGTGTTTGCGTGAGTGCTTTACCGCCTGCCAGAATATCGAAAAGGCGAACTTTGCAAGCGACTCGGTATTATATTCGTCACTTCTTTGCACCATTTCTATCCTGCCGTCTTTGATATACGCATCATCGGGATAGCCCTCGTCATGCTCCCACGAGAGTATCGTCTGCTTATCGGCTTTCCAGTCGATAGCGTTTATCTCCTTCAGCTCGGCATTGAGCTGCCCGACAGTAGAAAACAGTCTTTCGTGACCTGTCGGCAGCCTTGCGGGGAAGATAAGGCTCTCGGAAAACGGCAGCCACCACTCGCACTCAAACAGAGAATAGCGGCTTTGCTTGGTTTTCATAAAGCGCTTATAGATCGGGTGGTCAAAGATATTGAAATCCTTTTGTATCGTTTCGGGGACCCTTTCGCCAAGATACTTTGCCGCAAAGAAAAGCTGAAGCGCTTCATAGGCACACCAATCAGGCTTTGCGGTATAATAAGGGGTCACATCGTTATCCTCGTTCCACAGCTGCTGCGGGTCGATATGACCTTCAAGCCCTTGAATGACAGCGCTGCGCCACTGTGTAACGCCTGTGATGATATCCTCAACAGGTGCGGTCTCTCCATCGTTTGCGCGCACGATATTGACATTTATCCCGTTAGCTATCCCGAACTGCTGGACACTTGTCAGCCAGTTCCGTGAATAGTATCTTACAAGGCAGCCTGAATATACATCAAGTCCCATAGGAGCCTCCTTATTTGTTTTTTTCCATTATATCAAGGAAACGCTGCGCAAGCTTTTCGTAGGTGAAATTTTCAAGCACTGCAGTTTTTCCGCGCTGACCCATTTCATCTCTTTGCGCTTTGGTCATATTTTTCAGCTTATGCACGGCAGAATTTATCGTTTCAACGTCCGAGGGGTCTGCCATAAAGCCGCAGTCATACTGCTCAACGAGCGTTTTAGGTGCATTTATCGCGCAGACTATCGGCTTGCCCGCCATCATACAGTCATACATCTTATTGAGGCAAAGCCCGAACCTGTAAAGAGGCGAATCAAGTGCGCCCATATACGAGCAGTCTGCTTTTTCGACAAGCGAGGGCACCATAGTTTTCGGCACGGGCGGCAGGAAGTACACATTATCAAGCTTTTCGTCATTTTTGCGCTTGACAAGACGAGGCTTCTCAACGCCGTCACCGACAAGCACAAAGGCGATATCGCTGTCCTTTTCCTGCGCTGCACAATCAAGCAGGATATCAAGCGCATTTGAGAGCGCGTGACCGCCCATATACAAAACGATGAACTTATCCTTGAGCTTTTCAAAAAGCTGTGTATGCTCATCGGGAAGCGGCTGCTTGTCCGCCCACTCCTGCGAGAGTATACCGTTTTGGATATTATGGAACTTATACGGAGCAAGACCGTGCTTTACCATATACTTTTTGGTATAAGGCAGCAGCGCAACGAGCTCATCGCAGTTCTTATACGCGCTGTTTTCAGCCGCCTGCATCATCACAACGAACGGGTGCTTTTTAGACATACCGCCTATCTCGTACAAGGTCGCAGGCCACATATCGTGCACCTCGTGGATATACTTTGCACCCGCGCACTTTGCTATCTTCTTTGCGGCATACGTTTCAAGCGGGTAGGTTGAAGATGCAATAACGACATCGGGCTTCCACGCTCTTGCAATTCTTTCGGCATTTATATACAGCTTGCCGACATAGCGCATCATAGACTCGGCGCGCTTTACGCCGTTGCCCTCGTACTCGCCTGTTCTGAGCCAGGTATATTTTATGCCGTCGATGGTCTGCGTAGTGAAGTCTTTTCTGATTTTTGGGTTTTTGATGCGCAGGTGCGAGAAATCTCCGCCTACGATACGCACGTTATGACCTTTTTTTACCCACTCACGCGCCATATAATAGGGTCTGAACTCCATACCCATAGCGGGGCTGCCTGCGTAGTGATCCATAAGAATTATATTCATAGTTCTCTTCCTTTTTTCATATATTCGATCTACAATGATTTTACCACATTTTTTGCACAAAGTCAATCATTTGCGCGCTGCGGCAGACGGCAGTTTTTGCGGCAAAATAAAAAGCGGACAGAGCTTTTCTGTCCGCAGTTTGTTATTACTGAACGCTGTCAGGGGTGAGTTTATCCCAGCCGTCGCAGTAGGTGACTTTCATATTTTCGCCCCACTCGCTGATAAGCTTCTGTATCCTCGGTTTGTCGTAATCGGCGATGATCGCATCAATATTCTTCTCGACATATGTCATATCCACGGGGATACGCTTAACGATAAAGTAGCCGTAAAGCTCGTGTACGACAAGATCTTTTGCGACCTCGTTCTCCTTGAGTGCGTAGGTCTTTTCGATTATCTCCTTGGGGAAATCGGTATTATCGGGGCTGAAGAAGTATCCGACATCTTTCTGTGTGAGCGCGTTGTCCCAGCTGTACTCGGTCATCAGCTTTTTGAAGTCCTCGCCTGCAAGAGCCTTTTTGAGCACCTCGTCTGCCTTTGCTTTTGCAGCCTGCTGCAATTTTTTCTGACTTTCGGCATCAAGGGCTGTATAAGCCTTGTTCTTTGCCTGCGCCTTGTTATCAAGGGTCATTGAATCGTAGGTCTTTTTAGTTTCCTCGTCAAGCTCCGCCTCGGAGTAGTAAGGTATCATTATATGCAGCTCGCTTGCAAACTTGGAGGTATCCTTTGCGATGTTCTTGAAATCCGCACGCTTGGTAGCATACTTGCCGTCGTTGGTGAACAGGGTATTGCTTATCTTCTCGGTAAGAGTTTTGTACTCAAGATTCTTTCTGTAAAGTTCATCCGTAAGGTGAGCGTTTTTCATCTGCGCCTTGAACTCGTCCTCGGTTTTGAACTGCTTTTTAGTGTTCTCGTACTCCTCCTCGATCTTTTTCTTATCGTCATCGGTGAGGGTGATGTTGTTCTCCTTAACGAGCTTGTCAACGATTATCCTGTTGCTCTTGATGTTCTCGATAGTCTGCTTGAGCAAGTCCTCAAAGCCGCCCTTTGCATTGACGATAGTGTTCAGGTCAGCGCCGTAGTCGTTCTTGAACACCTCGATAGTGTAGAAGTAGAAATATCTGAAGGTCATAAAGTCGATATCTGTGCCGTCAATGGTACACATAACGAAATTGCTGATATCCTGCTTTTTGCCGTCTATCGTCAGCGAACCTTCCACCTGACTTGAAGAATCGGACTTGCTTGACGATTCTTCACCGCTTGATGCATCACCTGAACTTGAAGAATCAGCCGTGCTGCTTGATGAGGAACTGCTTGGATCGGCATCGCTTGAGCTTGATTTGCCGCAGCTTGTAAGCATGCATACACTCATCGTAAGCGCGATAAGTGCTGCGGAGATTTTCTTTATCATAACATTTTTCCTTTCCTGACTTGGTTTAGTATACAAACACACAAAAGAATTGTACAATATTTATGTGATGATTATGTGTGGTATTGTATTAACTTTCTGTGAACAACTTAATTGGTTTTTCACAAGTTGCGCCGCCCTGATTTGTGCATACCTACAAAGTTTTTTGAAAAATGCACACTTTTGCCCTTGAAAATCGTTATTTATTGTAGTGGTGTAAACACTTGTAATTATATGTCTTGCCATTGTAATGGCAATGTTTACCTTTTGTAACGGCATTTATGCTATAATTATCCAAAGGGGTGATTTTATGAAAAGACATCTTTTGAAAAAAATTACTTGCGCGCTTGCGGCGGCGGTGATGATGATAATGTGCAGTATGCCCGCTTTTGCTCTGCACAACTGGGCATCATCATATGTATTGGACGTGGACCTTAAAAACGCTCCCTCTGATGCAGCATATATTGATATCCTCGTGCCCGCGAGATATTTTACCCAAAAAGAATTTGAAGATTTCCACGATACCGATATTACCAAATACGATAAGCCCGCTGCAAACATAGATAAAAACAGCGAGATAGTGAGTTTTGTAGATGATGATGGCTTTATAAGCCTGTCATCGCACAGCGATTATATCGAAGAAATTGATACTCACCTGTTTGAAGGCTCAATGATTGGGAGTATAATTCTGAAAAAGGACGACAGGGAGAGAGACGCTAATGCGGTGAAAAATCATTTTAAGCAGATAAAGATCGCATTTATAGATAAAGACGGTAAGGTGTTAAGCGTGACTGATGAGGCACAATTCCACACCGTTATTGACCAGGAAAAGCCCATATTCTCATCAAAGGACAGTAAAAGTCTTAACTTCGGAACACACAAATTCGTTTCAGAATTTGAGTCTATAATGACGTTATTACTGATACTGCTTGCGTTTGCGGCAATTATTGCTTTCTCTATTGCTTTGGTATATGCTATATTAAAGGCAACTATTCAAGGATTAAGAGAGAAAAGAAAACATCAGAAAGAGATTTAGTATCCGACAAAAAAATCCTTGACAAACTTTGAAAGGCGTGATATAATAAAATACTCTTGAAAGGGAGGGAGAAATTTGGCTGTTAATAAGAAGGGCACAAAGCAGATAGCTGACAACCGAAAGGCGCGCCACGACTATTTCGTGCTGGAGAGCATCGAGTGCGGCATTGAGCTGGTCGGCACGGAGGTAAAGTCTATCCGCGGCGGCGGAGTAAATCTTAAAGACAGCTGGTGCAGTATCGACGGCGGCGAGATGTGGGTCAAGGGTATGCACATTTCCCCCTACGAGCAGGGCAACATCTTCAACCGCGACCCTTTGAGAGTAAGGCGGCTTTTGCTGCACAAGCGCGAAATAATGCGTCTGCTTGGAAAGGTCAAGCAGGAGGGGCTGACGCTTATCCCCCTTTCGCTGTACTTTAAGGACAGCAGGGTAAAGCTGGAGCTTGGACTTTGCAAGGGTAAAAAGCTGCACGATAAGCGCGAGGATATGGCAAACAAGGCTGCTGCGCGCGAGATCGAGAGAACGCTCAAGGAGCGCAATCAGTAGTTTTCCGCACATTTTTCATTCGGGGATGTAAAGGTTTCGACGGGGATCTTGAAGTGTGATAAGCGAGTAGAGTTGTGCAAACTCTTTAAACGGCACACGTTTTAAAATTAGACGACAACGATAATTTTGAACTGGCTGCTGCCTAAGCGCAGTGCCCGTCTTGCCTGAGAGTACCACGGCTCGGGT
>CADAEJ010000045.1 GCA_902786965.1 uncultured Ruminococcus sp.
CGCGCTCGGCAAGGGGTGAATTTCAAACAGTCCTGTGGACTGTTTGAAAGAGGGGACGCCCTGCAAGAGAGGGCGTGCCCCTACGGAGAATACACTCACCATTTTTCCGCAATCCGCCTGCAAAAAGGCGGATTGAATGGCTCTTGTTTAGGGGGCTTTCCGCAAATTTGCGCACGTCCTAAAACCCCTTCGGGCATACCTCTACTGAATTGATAATAGTACAATCTTTAATTCCTGCACACGGGCATACCTTTGACTGCGGAGGATCATACAATGGCTGAAAGAAACGACAAAAACAAAAACAGCATTCACGCGGGACACCGCAAGCGCATGAGAGAGCGCTTTGCAAGTGACCCTCACCTTGACAGCTTTGCAGAGCATGAGATAATGGAAATGCTTTTGTTTTACATACTTACGCGCAAGGATACCAACGCGATCGCGCACGAGCTTATCGACAGGTTCGGCTCGGTGAGGGGAGTGCTTGACGCGCCTGTTGAGAGCTTGAAGCAGGTGAAGGATATCGGCGAAAGCGGCGCGGTGATGATAAAGCTTTTCGGTGCGATAGCGGCTCACGCGGGTGTACAGAAGCACGAAAACGTCACGCTGCGTGATCTTGCATCATTCAGCGAGTACGTTAAAAGCCTGTTTGCACAGGAGAGGACGGAGTGCTTCAAGGTCATCTGCATCACTTCCGATCTGCGTCCGGGCTCGGTGGCGACTATCTCGCGCGGGAGCGCGACATCAACACCTGCGGATATGCGCGAGCTTGCAAAAAGCGTCCTCAACGACGCGGGTGAGAACATCATACTTGCGCACAATCACCCCGATGCGCCCTGCCGTCCGTCGCAGGAGGACATAATCCTGACGAGGAAGATAATGCAGTATCTTTCGCCGTTTGACATCAGCGTGCTTGACCATTATATCGTCGGGAACGACGGCGTGATGAGTATGCGCAGCTGCGGCTTTATTCACGATATGGAATGTTAAGGCAACACCGCGCAACCAACAGCTAACGCTTTTGTACGTCATAAACTTGCATATTTTCCGTCATAGCAACCAAAAACTCCTTGACTTACGCCAGTAAATCTGACTGCGTTTCTAACGCACAATGGTCGTGCGGTATTGCCTTAGAAAAACACAATATGTTGTGTGAGGTACATCAGCGGGTGTACCTCTTTTTGTTAAACGGGTGTAAAAATGTGTGCAAAATGTCTAAAGATCTTTGGCGGATTTGTGAGAAAGTCTAATTTTGATGCGCGCGTTTTATTATTGCTTGACGATGGGTAAAAAGGTATGTTATAATCTATTATGTGGTAATATGTAGTTTTTTAGGCTGCTGTGATACACAAAATGTTGGGTGCATGAGCCATATAAGTAAAGTAACTGAATGCCGCTTGCGGCTTGAAAACGTTAATAAATCCGACTGAACGGAACAGGAGGTTCGTGATGGAAAAGCAAATCGATTACGGAAGCTATTCGGCGTATAAGCAGACGATGGAAAATCTGACCGCCGATCTGGAGGAGCTTCTGAAACTCAGTGACGAGATAATGCTCGTCAACACTGCAAAGTCTCTTGAGGAAACTATTGCAAAGACAAAGGACGAGCATTTTGAGGTCGCTATCGTGGGTGAGTTCAAAAGAGGCAAGTCAACTCTTATCAACGCTATGCTCGGTCAGGAGGTACTGCCTGCTGACGTTCTGCCTGCGACTGCTACGCTCAACAGGGTTACATACAGCACCGAGCCGTATGTGCAGGTCGAGTACAAAAACGGCAACAGCGAGAGAGTCGATATCGGCAAGCTTGAGGACTACGTTACCAAGCTGACGGCTGAATCGGAGGAGAGAGCCGAGACGGTCAAGGAGGCTACGGTATATTACGATACGGAGTTCTGCAAAAAGAATGTTGATATCATCGACACTCCGGGTCTGAACGATGACGAGCAGATGACAAGCGTTACGCTGTCGATACTGCCAAAGATAGATGCGGCTGTTTTCGTTATCAGCGCGAACTCTCCGTTCTCGCAGTTTGAGAAGGAGTTCCTTGAAAAGAAGATGATGACATCCGACGTTGGAAGGATCATTTTTGTTGTAAACTGCTTCGGCACATTCTCGCAGGAGGACGAAAACAAGATAGTCGAAACTGTCCGTTCGAGAATAGGCAAGTATGTTATGGAAAAGGCAAAGAAGGTAATGGGAGAGGATTCCCGCGAATTTGCCGTTTATAAGAGAAAGATCGGCACACCGAGAGTTATCGGCGTGTACGCTAAAAAAGCCCTTGTCGCAAAGACAACGGGCGATCAGGCTATGCTTGAGGAGAGTAATTTCCCCGAGTTTGAAAATGCCCTTGAAAGTATGCTCACAAAAGAGCGCGGTGTTATTTCCCTCCAGATAATCACGAACAAGATAACCAATTCAGGTACGGAGATACTGCGAAACGTCGTAATGCAGGAAAATGCACTTATGATGGCTAACGATGAATTTATGGTGAAGTATGACGCTGCCATAAAGGAGATCGAGGAGATAAGAAATAAAAAGAGAGAGGAATTCGTTAAGATCAACGATTCCGCTAACCAGGTGTTCAACAGCCTGCAGCCTATACTTGACAGCTACTGGGACAAGATAGAGGAAGCTGCTATGCAGGTAATAGACAACTTCCAGATGTCCTCTGACGACTTCAAGAAGGATCAGCTCAAGATAGTTTCGGCAAAGCTTACCGAGAAGATCAGAGAGTCGATCGAGGTAAGGGCGCAGATAATCTGCGAGCAGATACAAAACCAGATAAACGTTGCGGTCAGCGGCGAGGCTGAAAGACTTCAGGGCTTTGAGGACGCTTTCTTTGAGAGCGTTGCAAGGATACAGGAGATGTTCACTATCTCAAACCGCGTATCGCAGAACGGCGGCGTTGTGGATAAGATAATCGGCGTTGCTATCGGTTCATACGGCGTGGGCGGTCTGTTCCTGGGATTCAGGGAGTCGGGACTCAAGGGTGCGCTGCTGGGCGGTGCAACGGGTCTGACGGGATTCTATGCAACGTATTATGCATCAATGGTGTTTGCAGGATTCTTCGGCATCACTGCTACGCTTCCCGTAACGCTGTTCCTTATGGCTGTGGCAGGTATCGCAGGTACGTTCACATCGAACTTTGCGGTAGATAAGATACTCGTCAAGGAAAGAATAGAAAAGTATAAGTCCAACTTCAAAACACAGGTGAGAAAGCAGTTCCACGAGATGAAGCTCAACAACGACTTTACCGAGACTGTCCGCCGTCAGGTATTCTCATCGTTTGAAGGACTCAAAAAGAAGATAGAGGAAGAAACAGAGATCATCCTGCGCGATACACAGGAAACTCTTGATAACCTCAATGACCTTAAAACGCAGAAGAGCAGCGTTTCGCAGAAGGAAATGGAAAGACTGCACAACGTTGCTGAAAGCGCGAGCAGGATAGTTCAGGACGCTTATGCGGTAAGGAAAGTCCTTACCGAGCAGATGGATGCCTGATGGGTGCTTAAAATAAGGTTCATGGAGGACGAATGATGAATGAAGTATCAATGACAGCTAATCCGCTGCTTGAGATAGACACGGATTTTGAAGCGTACCTCACGGCTTACACAAGGTCTTACAAGGGTCACATGGTTGACGGGAACCTTGATTATGCTTATGAGTCTGACTATGCGGTCAGACAGAAGATAATGGGGCTTGGCGGTGCGTCAAAGCTGTTCAAAGCGGTGAATAATCAGGATATTTCGGCAGAGGCTAAACACCTTTTTATGAAGTGCGAGCAGGTCGGTCCGCTGAAATATCCCGAGATATTCGATATTGTGAAAAAATGCAGCGAGAGGCTGGAAATGGTCGTGCCGATCGTGTTTATAAGAGAGGATCTTGAAAAGGCGCTTATCTATTCGATAGGCAGCGATATGATAGACCCGTGCATAGTTATTACAAAATCTCTTGTGCAGATGTGCTCGACCGATGAGCTTACGCTGCTTGTCGGCTGCGAGTGCGGCAGGATACAGAACGGGCACTGCCAGTTCAACATAGCTTATACATATCTCAACATCAACAAGGACGTTTACAAGCCTGTTACAAAGAGCTTTACCGCACCTGTCAGCAGCCAGTTCCACAAGGCGCTTTCGGGCTGGATAAAGTTCGGCGAGCAGACTGCTGCAAGAGCAGGCATGATATGCCTTGACAAGCCCGGACGGTTTATCGAGCTTATGTGCGGTATCTATAAAAAGGGCTATATGGATTTCTACGGAAGAAAGCAGCAGAGCTTTGACAAGGACCTTGATGAGATCAGCAGCAATCTGCATACGATGGATTCAAGGAGCCTTAAAGTCGATGAAACTCTTACTGATATAGAGAGGGCTATACTTGCGGCGAATGAGTTTATTTACTGCGCTACGCTGTATGACTGGCGCAACGATATCGACGGCAAGGAGCAGAAAATACAGCCTGTCCAGGTCTGCGACGTGCGCACGAGCATGATCGTGGGGAACGGAGGTCAGAGCTGATGAGTAACGAAATAAACAACAGTGCGGACAGCTACAACATCTCAAGAGTGAGAAGCTGTATAAATGCTGTACTTGATGATCCGCAGATAGCAAATGTGCTTGGCAGCGAGTTTATCGGCGAGCTGAAAGATTGGGATACGCTCGTAGGCAAGAAGATAGACGAGCCGTTCACGCTGGTCATACTGGGCGAGTTCAAGCGCGGCAAGAGCACGATAATCAATGCGATACTGGGCAAGGAGCTTACCCCGACAAACGCTACGCCCGAAACGTACACGATTAACGAGATATCCTTCGGCAATTTCAGAACGGTGCAGGCTTACCTTGAAAACGGCAGGCGCATTCCGCTGACGATAGACGATATCAAGCGCGAAAAGCTGGAACAGAGAATGAAGCTGTTCCCGTCAAAGATAGCATATGTTCAGATAAAGGATAACTCGCCTATACTCAACGAGATAAAGATCGTTGACACGCCGGGTCTGTCTGACCTGGAAACGCTTGACAAGGAAGTCAGGGACTACATTGTAAATGCTGATGCTATTATGTATGCAACATCCTGCCTTATGCCGTTCTCCGAAACGGAGCAGACTTTCCTGCTAACGCACGTTTTGCCGCAGAGGTTCGGTATGCTGTACATTCTTGTAAATATGCTCGATGCGCTTGAAAGCAGACAGGACGCACAGAGAGTTCTGCGCCGCTTCAAGAGTATCGCTTCGCGTATCGTTCCCAATGCGGTAGTCTACGGCATAAGCGGTGCTGACGAGTTTGCGCGCAGAATGGGTACACAAAGACCCGATGACAAGGGCTTCCGCGATCTGTATGAAACGCAGTTTTTGCAGTTTGAGCTTTCACTCAAGCGTGATATCATAATGCAAAAGGACGTTATCCGTTCGCAGAGGGTGCTTACTATGCTCTCGCAGATGTGGGCGGAGACAAATACAAAGCTCAGTCTTATTGCGGAGATGGCTGACCTTGACCAGCAGAAGCTGGCTGAAAAGGTGAGCGCTATCGAGTCAAAGGGACAGGAGCTTGAGGCTGCGCTTGAAGCGAAAAAGCCGCAGCTGCATCTGGGTATCATCGAAATGCAGCAGGAAGCGGAAAAGTGGATGTACGAGTTCTTCTCAAAGCTGCGTTCAAGTATTCTTCTGTGCCGCAGCAAAGATGAAAACGGCGAGGACAAGTACAGCGCAGAGGACATAGAAAAGTATTTCTATCCGTACCTTATGGAAAAGGTCGGTCTTGCATACCGAACCTGCATAGAGCATCACCGCGACAAGATAGCGGTGCTTGTTGACAAGATAAGCCACGACCTTTCACAGTCGCTGGGGATAGAGGAGTATGACGACGAGTCCAAGGCTCCGTCGGTAGAGAGAATAATGATGTCTGTCAACAAGAACGTGACAAGAAGCGTTATGGGCGTTAAGCTTTTCGGCACGAGCGAGACATTCCCGCCTGCCACGATGAGTTCTTTCAGTCTTATTATGAAAAAGAAAAAGCAGACGGACATAATCGACATCGCGCTTGAAAACTATGACGACATCAGAAACAATATCGTCAAGGATATAAAGACGGTTTATCAGGATCTTGAAACAAAGGCGCTTTCAAGGCTCGAGGGACTGTACAAGTACCAGCTGAGCCTTAACAAAGAGGCTATTTCGCAGACGCAGGAGATGATAGGTCAGCTCGGCGACAGCGAGATAAAGGCAGCTATCGCAAAGGCGAGAGAAATGCTCAAGGAACCTGAACAGATACTCCACCAATACGGATACGAGGTATAAAAATAAGAGGCTGATCAGGGGGCTTTCCGATCGCCCCCTGAAACCCCTTGGGCAATAAAATTATTATTGTTATAGTTTATCGACAGACAAAAAGAGGCTGATAATTTCAGCCTCTTTTTTGTTATGTATCAAAGTGTTTTGCGATCTGCTCGTTGGAAAGCTCTTTAAGCTCGCGCCCTTTTTTCAGAAGCTCGTGCAGCTTTGCGGAGTCATTCGATGCGATAGCGTTCCGATACTCGGTAAGATGCTCGATGATGTGGTCTATCTCGCTTGTAAGCGCCTCTTTGTTCATCAGAAACAGGGGAGTCCACATATCCTCGTTGAGCTTTGCAACTCTCGTCAAGTCCTTGAAAGAGCCTGCGGAGAAGCCCGCCTGACGCATAAGGCTGGGGCTTTTTACATAGCAGCTCGAAACAACGTGGGCAAGCTGCGAGGTGTAGGCGATTATCTCATCATGCTCTTTGGTGTTTGAAACAACGACCTTTGCAAAGCCGCATTCGTATGCAAAGGCAGTTATCTTTTCGGTGACCTCGCGCGGTGTGTTTTCTGTCGGGGTCATGATAAAGCTTGCTTTTTCAAACAGATTGTCTACCGAGTATGCAAAGCCCGAAAACTCGCGCCCTGCCATTGGGTGACAGCCGAGGAAATGCACGCCTGCATCGGCAAGCGGTTTTTCTGCGGCACTTACTATCGCGCCCTTTACGCCGCAGGTATCAATAACGATACCGCCTTTTTTGAAATTATCCTTATTATTTATCAGAAAATCTATTGTTTGCAGCGGGTGCAGGCTGACGATGACTATATCGCAGCTGCTCAGCTTGTCCGCAGTTATCTCGCCGTCGATAGCCTCCTGTTCGAGCGCGCTTTTTACGGCTGATGCGTCGATGTCAAGTCCGAAGCAGGAGTATCTGGTATTCTTTTTTATAGCCTTTGCCATTGAGCCGCCGATAAGTCCAAGTCCGACTATTGCTGTTTTCATAAACTGCCTCCGCCTTTATTTCGTTAATTCGATTATAGCATTTGCGTACATATTGAGATTTGCTTTGAATGTTTCAAGACTGATATGCTCGTCAGCGCCGTGCATATTGTTGTTCTCCCACGGGAACTCTGCGCCGAATGCGACTGCGCCCTTGGTGTTGTGGACGTATGTTATGCCGCCCTGCGCGATGCACTCGCCCTTTTGACCGCTGACACCCTCGTAGACTTTAAGAAGCGTCTGCACGAATTGGGAGCTTGCGTCAACATAGTGCGGCTCCATTGTGTCGGCACTTGTGACCTCAAAGCCCGCAGATGCGAGGCTTGCGCTGATGATATCAAGTATCTCCCTGCTTGTTTTGTCGATAGGGAAGCGTATATCAACGCCTGCGGTGAGTGTGTTGCTTTGCACGCAAAGTTGCGTCAGCACGCAGGTCATCTCGCCCGAAACGCTGTCGGAGAAGCCCATTCCCATTGCTTTTGCGCACATATCGCCGTGAGGGAATATCTGTGCGAGCTTGTCAAAGCCGCTGATTCCGAGCTTTGCAAAAGCCGAGACAAGTGCAGTAGCGGTGTTTAGTCCGTTCTCGGGGCGTGAGCCGTGTGCAGACCTGCCTATAAGCGTACCTGTGAGCGTATCCTTGCTTTGTGTTTGCAGGGTAAAGCCGTCAAGCCCGTCAAGAGCTGCTTTAAGCTCACTGTCTGTGATGTTTTCAAGTGTGAACTCCGCCTTGCCCGGTACTGCGTTTATGACTGTTCCTGCTTTGAGCGCGCACACACGCTTTTCGCCCTGCGCGAGCGTGCCCTTGAAGGTGAGGTGGACAAGTCCTTTTTCGCAGTTAAGAACGGGGAAGGAGCCGTCGGGCGTGAAAACCATTTCAGGAAAGGCGAACCTGGTCTGATAATACGCGATGTCATCACAGCCGCCCTCCTCAAAGCCGCCGAAAACGACTCTGAAATTGCGGTTTATCGGAATGTTAAGGTCTTTTATCGCCTTGACCGCATACAGCACGGCAACGCTCGGACCTTTATCATCTATCGTGCCTCTGCCGTAGAGGTTGCCGCCGCTTTGCGTGAGCGTGAACGGGTCAAAGCTCCAGCCCTCGCCTGCGGGTACGGTATCAAGGTGCGAAAGCACGGCAAGCACAGGCTCGCCCTGCTTGTAGTCGCCGTGGACGGCATAACCGTCAACGTTGAGTGTTTTCATGCCAAGGCTTTTGAGGAAATCCTCGCCCCATCTGAGCGCTCTTGCGCTGCCCTCGCCAAACGGCTTGATGTCGCTGTCAAGTGTCCCGACGCTTTGTATTGCGATTATCTCACCAAGGCTTTTGAGTATTTCCTGCATATGCTCATCAAAGTATTTTTCAAGTGCGTCTTTATATTCAAGCATTTTTGTTACATCCTTTCTTTAGTGTGCAGACAAGTATTTCGGACGGGTTGTTAAGGCGGAATTTGCCAAGACCTGCCGTCACGACCAGCTTTCTGTCCGTTCCGTAAAAGGCGCTGTTGTAGATGCCTTTTGAGTATTTTGGGAAAAATCTTCTCTCGGGTGAGAGGGTGCCGCCGATAAGCGGAAATCTGACGATGCCGCCGTGATTGTGCCCTGAAAATGTCACATCAGCACCCCAGCGCGCGTAATGCTCAAAGAACGCAGGCTTATGCGCAAGCAGGAAGCTGCAGCGGTCACTATCGGGCTTGCCGAGCTTTTTGTTGAGATAATCAACACTTGGCTCGGGCAGGTTCTTGTAGCTCCAATCGCTGTTGACGTAGTAGTGAAGCGGCAGCTGCAAGCCGTAGAGGTCGATGCTTTCCGTGCCGCAGGTAAGCGATGTTTTGGCATTGCGCAGCACCGTTACGCCAAGCTCCTTGAGCCTGATACACAGCGATTCTAAGCACTCGGGCTGATAAAGCTCGTGGTTGCCTGCGATGTAGTAGGTCGGCGCGAGCCCTTGCAGCCTTGCAAGAAAAGCGGCTTTCGGGCGCATATCGGTTTCATCACGGCTGTAAAGGTCGCCGAGGAAGAAAATGAAATCAGGCTTTATGCACTCGCAGTAGCCCATGATATTATTGAAATTGTCGCCGTAGCGCTTTTTATGAAGGTCAGAGAGCACGAGGATCTTTTTGCCGTCAAAGCTTTGCGGCAGCTTGTCACATTCAAGCTTTGTGTTTGTGACTACGACCTCTCTGTTAGCGATAAGAAAATAGCCTGCGCCGACAAATGTCAGCAGCAGACCTGTAACTGTTTTAAAAGACATTGTATCACCTGTTGAGATATTTTTTCAGATCGTTCATAGCCCATTGGGCGTGCTTGTAGCCGTGTTCATACAGTCTTTTCAGCTTTTGCGGGTCATTCTCTGTCCTGCCCACGCCAAAGGTCGAACGGGGAGTGAATACGAACAGCTTCCCCTGCGATTTGAGCTGCATGATCTCGCTGACGCACTCGTTGTATCTCTGCGCCCTTGTGAGCATAGCTTTGCAAAGGTTGGGATATTTGCGGTAGTGTTTTGCTGCAAGCTTTGTAAGCGCATCTGTCTTTTTGACGTACCCAAGCGGTCTTGTAAGCACGACGATGTTTTTATCGCAGCCACGCTGAATAGTCTGTTTATAGGGGATAGAGTCTGCAAGTCCGCCGTCCATATACTTTTTGCCGCCGATCTCTATCATCGGGAACAGCAGCGGCAGAGCGCAGGTGGCTCTCAAAAGTGTCCACTGCTTATCCTCGCCTGTTTCTCTGATATACTCCGCCTCGCCCGTCTGAACGTTGGTGACTACGGCATAAAACTCGCCCTTGTTTGCGGTGAAAGCGTCATAGTCAAACGGCAGGATGTTGTTGGGAACGGTATCGTAGGCATACTCAAGACCGTAGTAGCAGCGGTTTTTGGGGTCAAGAAGGTTTCTTGCGCCCATATACTGTTTGCGGTTCATTATCTGCGTTGCGAGCTTATAGTTACGGCCGATCTGTTTTGAAAAGTAGCTTACTCCGAAAGCAGCGCCTGCGGACACGCCAAAGCCTATATCTGCCATTATATCATTTTCGAGCAGAGCGTCCATAATGCCGCAGCTGTAAACTGTTCTGCTTGCGCCGCCTTCAAAAGTTATACCTAACATAAGTTTATGTCCTTTCGGGGAAAATATGCTTTAGTCTTTTTCAGAAGATTGATCTTCCTGCGAGCTTGAGCTGTCGGAAGCTGACGAGCTGTCGCTGCTTGCAGGGCTTGTGAGGTTATATGTGCGCTTTGAATCGGAAAGCATATTTGTGAGGTTATCCATAGCATTTTTGGTTGCGTTGTCGTCGGTGATGCGGATAACTACGTTATCTTTCATATTGGAGATGATGGTCTTTATCTCCTCAAGAGTTTTTACCTGTCCCTGATAGATGTATGTGCTGCCGCTTACTTTAACATCATCGTAAACGTAATCTATCGCACTTGATGTTGTTTCTGCCTGTGATGATGATGCAGAGCTTGAATTTGCGCTGCTTGATGCGCTGCCGTCATCGCTGTCGCCGTCGCCCATACCCGGCAAAAGCCCCATCAGTCCGAGCATCAGTCCCAGAGAACCGAGCAGAAGAAGTATAAGAAGCAAAAGAAGCAGGCGCTTTTTCTTCTTCTTTTTCAGCTTTTTGTTCTGCCTCTCAAGGTCGTCGATGTATTTCTTTTCAACGTCTTTTTCAATGCTCATTTTTTCATTCTCCTTTTAATTTCTTATTTTGTTGTATTGACCTGTGTATAGTATATATTTTTGTAATTGCCTTTTATCTTGCCAAGCGTGGTCTGCACTGTGTTTACATCGCGGTAAAGCACGCTGCTGCCGTCATACATAAAGGCGGCAAGGATTATCGAATCCTTATCCAGACCGTAGGAATTCAGCGCTTCTGTGAGCTTTTCGGGAAGTTCGCTGTTCACTATCACGGGCTTTGGCTGCTGCGAATCCTGCGAAACGTAGATGACATCTCTGCCGTCCTCGTATTTCATTTCAAGTGTTACCATTTTGCCGTTGCTGAAGCCGTCAAGGGCGTTTTGCATATTTTCAGCCTGCTTGCGCATCTGCTCGTTCTGCTCGTTGATGCTGTCGATCTGCTTTTGGGCATCCTGTTTTGCCTGCTCGACTTTTGCATTGGCGGCATCTATCTGCTCCTGCGCTTTCTTTTCGGCATTTGCGGCTGTATTTGACATATTCAGTATCAGCCAGAAAAGCATAATAAGTATTACATCAAGAAGGCTTGTGAGCTCGATGATAATTCCTTTATTCTTGCGAAATCCACCATTCATAGCTTACTCCCTGACCTGCGCGCTGCGGCTGCCGTTTCTTTCAAGGAACAGCTGGACGTTCTTTTCGTTATCCTCTATTTTTGAGCAGACAACGCCGTCAAGTATCTTGAAAACTATCGAGAAGATAAGTCCCCAGAAGGTCGAGGTGAGCGCACCGTAGAAATTGCCCTGAACGTTGCTCATATCGTTGACCATACCGAGCAGCGAGATGACCGTTCCGAGAATACCCAGCAGCGGGAAGATACCCGTGAGGTTTACAAACAGTGAATACAGCTTGCCTGTATGATTGCGCATTTCAACGACATCAGTTTCCTTGAGGCGCGAGACCTCTGCGCCGGCTTCTTCGCTCGATGAACGAGCATCGGGCACGAACACGGTAAGGTGCAGCTTTTTGTAAAGCCTTTCGGCTGAATTGTTGGTAGAGTAGTAAACGAATCCTGTGAACACTGCAACGAGGAATATGATGAGGTCAAAGCCCCACAAGTTCATAAAAATTACCGAGAAAAAATCTTTCATAAGGTAATTCACCCCCAAATTACATAATACCATATTTATCGGCAAAAATCAAGGCTATTTGCTGTCTTTTTGCACAAAAAAAGAACTGCCTTGTGATGACAGTTCTTTATATTTGTGAAATCAGTTTTTAGATGATTCAAAGCCGCCCTTATTGAAGAACAGATCTCTTATCGCAAGGGCGCAGCCTGAAAGGAATCTGTGCTTATCCTCGATGATAGACAGCTCGATCTTGCTTGCCACGAGTGAGCCGCCGACTTCTGTTACGGCGTTTTTGAGCCTTATAAACTCATTCTCATCGCGGAAGTTGAAGTTGTGCAGGACTATCTTCTGCGGATTTGTAGAGAAATAAAGGTTATTGAGCAGCACTGCGGTAAGTCTGAGGCGCTCGTCAAGGATATTCACAACAGCGGGATCGCCCTTGTCGTAAGCCGCATAGATCATATCTTTAGTGACGCTGTCAAAATTGCCTCTTGCAGCTTCGTAGAGGAAAGGTGAGCCCTCTGAGGAGAACTGTTCCTTTATCTTTCTTCTTATTGCCATTGGGGTCAGCTCGTTCTCAACGCAGCCGCGTCTGCCGCACTGACAAACCGTATCGGCATTGGGGTTTATTATCATCTTATCCACGAAATTCGTTCTGTTATCGTAGGAAATGATGGGTTCGTTAAGGTTGGTAACGACGAAATGCACCGTATTTCCGTAATGCAGAAATGCTATATTGTGGCGGTTAGGGTCTTTTGTTTTCAAAAAGTCGATATTCGCCATAGCTGTGCCCTTTACCGAGTTATCAAACACGAGCGGCAGGTCGGTGAACTTTCTGACGTTTGCAAATGCAGTGGAATAATCAGGCTCTGCGTCAACGATCTTGATGCCGAGCTTATTGTACATTGTCGGGAAGATACCAAAGCCTATGCCAAGGATATTCTCCTGTGTCAGGCAGTTATCCGAAAGGATCTCTTTGACAGAATCAAGGATAAACTCCTCGATCGTATCATAAGGTGTGCTTTCATTGACCTCAAGATTTCTCTTATCAAGCACTGCTCCCGAAAGGGTCGACAGGCCGACGCTGATGTTCTGTTCCTCAATAGTAACGCCCACAACGAACTTGTAGTGGTGGTTGATATCGATAAGGATCTTTTTTCTGCCCCTCGGAGCTTTTTCTGTGACGTGCCTGTACTCGCCGATCTCCTGAATGATGCCCTGCTCGATCATTTCGTTGGTGATGATAGTAACAGCGGCTCTTGTCAGTTCAAGTGTACCTGCGATATCTATTCTTGATGTGGGTCCTCTGGTTTTAAGTATTTTCAGGACCTGCATACGATTTCGTCTTTTAAGGTCCAGCTTGCTTATTCCGTGTTGTTCCATAATTTATGTGCCTCCGTGCTTATTTTTTTATACAGCATAGACAAATATTTTGTTTACCGATACAACAAATTATAGCAGGATAATTTGAATAATAAATTAACATACAATTATAATTTAATAACACGTCACATTTTACACTTTATTTACAAATCAAAGGATCTTATCCTCGTCGATGTCGTCCTCGATCTCCTCGCCGTTTATCAGCTTTTTGAGATTTTCAAACTCCTCTGTGGAGAGGGTCACGCCTTTGCCCATTCTTGTATGGTCGGGGTTCCACTCTCTGATATCGTATTTAGGTTCTCTGTCGTTCCAGCTGATAAGGTTGAGTTCTTTTGTCCATCCTCTTGCATTTTCCGAGAGAACGCCGAGACATTCCTTGATCTCAAAAGTTAATTCTGCCATTGTAATTACCTCCATATTTTAAGGTGAATATCACCTATTATTGACAAATCTGCGGACAGCACGCTTTATTTCGCCCCGGTAGGTGATAGCGTACGCGGGGACTTGTACAAGCACCCCGAAAACTCCAAGCAGTGCGTTTGCATAATATCCCATAAGCAAGCCTGTAAGTGCTGTGAGAGTCGCTGCATCGGCGAACCTCTTTTTATATATCAGGCAGGGGGCTATCATTAAAAAGTAAGCGCAGACTGCGGCAAACAATCCCTGCTTGAGAGCGACGAATGCGGATATAGCGACAAGTACCGGATAGCCGAATGCGGGTTTTCTGATAGCGGCTATCGCAGCGGCAAATCCGACTACGATAGCGGCAGCCTCGCGCACACCGAGGACTTTCATATAAAAGCCTATGCCGACAATCGTTATGATGATAAGCGCGGTGCAGAACCAGAAAACGTCCTTTGCGGTGGATGCGTTGTCAAAGTGGTTTGCAAGCTTTTTGGGCAGGAACCTGTGCAGCATTGTGCTGAGCGATTTTGCGTTGTAGACAAAAACTATCGCATACAGCGTCATAAGCGACAGGGCGATAAGAAGGTCGCTTGCGTCTATTTCCTTCAGAAAATCGGGAAGCGCTGTGTTGATGAGCATCATCGCAACGAGGATGATGTTGTTGAACACGAGCTTTCTCCAGTCGATTCTGAAGGGGATGAGCTTGCGCGAGTCAAAAACTCTTGCGACAAAAACTGCGAGATACGCGACTACTGTTGATATCGCAGGTCCGTAAAGACCGATGCGCGGTATCAGCAAAAGGTTGACACCGACATTGACAGCGCCCGAGATGAAGCTTGTGAAAAGTGAGCGCTTTGACTTCTTGGTCGCGATGTATATTGAGCCCATAAAGGTCGTAAAGCAGGAAAATACGGTGGAATAGATAAGTATAGGCGAGTAGCGTATACTGTCGTGGAACTCCGCACCGATCAGGATGTTTGTAAGCGGCTGGATAACGAGCAGACAGCCGCCTGCGAGGATATAGATAAGGCTCTGGTTGAAATCAAAGACCTTTTCGTAGAATTGATCTCTGTCCTTTGAGTCGTTCTCGGTTATCGCGGACATATTCCATGCTTGTCCGAACATCAGATAGACGGTCGCGACGATATTGGGTATTTTGTACGCTGCTGAAAGCACGCCGTTGTAGTTCTCGCCCATAATATAGGTGGTCATGAACGTATCGGAGCTGTTGGTGATGAGCCACAGCAGCTGTGCGGGGATAAGCGGGACGGAATATTGCAGCATCGTGCGCAGAAGGTCGCGGTTCCAGCTTGCTCTGTCAAAGTGCTTCCACAGCTTTGCGGTGAAGATCAGAAAGATGATGGAGATGAAATCCGAAAGCAGCACCG
The DNA here is from genome assembly GCA_902786965.1 of uncultured Ruminococcus sp. GTDB lineage: Bacteria > Bacillota > Clostridia > Oscillospirales > Ruminococcaceae > Hominimerdicola. The sequence continues at coordinate 15,204 of CADAEJ010000045.1, forward strand.
CGAGCAGATACTTTGCAACGGGTGATGCGAAAACTCCGCCGATGCCGAAAAATGCGTAGTCCTTGGGGAACACCATATAAAACAGCACGTTGAAAAGCAGCGTGAAAAGGGTGGTTATTATGCCGTTCACCGCAAAAAGCTTGACTCTTTCAAGGGCGCGCACATATGTTGAGTACAGCGTTTTCATACTCGACATAAAGATGTACAGGTAAAGGATCATGCCGTAGGTGCCCAGATAGTTTTTCGCCACACCTGCTATGGTGAAGATGAACATCAGCACCCCGAACGCGCCGAGTCCTCCGAGGCACACGACGTTTCCGATGGTGAATACAGCCTTTTTGTCGTAAGCCTTGTCAAGTCCGAAACGAATGACAGCCTCGGCGATGGTCACGGATGCGATGGGTATCGCCCAGTTCGCTATCTGCGTAAGTACATCGGTTATACCGCCCTCGGCTTTGGACAGAGCATTTGTATATATAGGTATTAGAAGAATGACAAGTATTTTAGAGCTGAAGGACCCTATTGCAAAGGTAAGCGTGTTTGAAAACAGCTTACGGTAGCTGCTGGGAGCTTTTGTCTTGGCCATGGTGTTACCTCTATCCGACTGATTGATTTTGACAATTCATTTTATTATTATAACACACATCATACTATTTTGCAATTACTTTTTTACTGCAAAAAAACTATTCGGGAAAAACTTGCAAAACTACTTGAAAAATAATAGAAAATAGTTTATACTATATATAAGGAACGATCGCAAGTTTTTTTACTGAAAAAGTCGGAAAGGAGTAGTGCCTGCATTGTCTGCGGGCGCGGGTGGACGTTATGGCAAAGAAGCTGAAGGTTTGTATAATAGTATTCCTGTCGGTTTTCGCTGCGGTATTTGCCGCAAATATTGTTACGGAGATATTCAAGACTAAGCTGAATAAGTATTATTCGGTGACCTGAAATGCCCGATAACACAGCGGAGACTGCGAAAAAAACTGCGGTCTCCGCTTATTTTATCGTATTACAGGCAGAACCTGTGGCTGCCTATGACGGTCACGACCTGGCGCGAATGAATGAATGCGTTGCTCGTTTTTGCGGGATTATAATAGTAGATGCAGCCGCTTGTGGGATCCCAGCCGTTGAGCGCATCGCGGGCAGCTTTGTAGGCCGAATCTGCAACGGGCTGATAGAACTGTCCATCGGTAACTGCGGTGAAAGCGCCTTTCTGGTAGATGACACCCGAAAGGGTATCGGGGAATGACGGATGCTCTATGCGGTTGAGGATGACTGCGCCGACAGCGACCTGCCCGACATAAGGCTCGCCGCGCGCCTCTGCGGAGATTATACGTGCCAAAAGGTCAACGTTTGCCTGCGTTGCTGCGGGGACACTGCCGATACTGATGCCAAGCGCTTTGAGGGTTATAGGTCCTGCTATGCCCGTCTGCGAGATGCCTTTCTGCTTTTGAAAGGCAAGCACGGCTTTGCGGGTTATCTCGCCGTAATAGCCTGTTACATCTGATTTGAACAGGCCGCGCTCTTTAAGCTTTTGCTGGATAGCACGCACCTCCGCACCGCGCGAGCCGACCTGCGAGGTGGCGATCATGCCGTAGCTGTGCTGCGGCAGAAACGAAAAAGAAATGGCGATAGTCATAAGGGCTGCTGTGAGCGCTGCACGAAGATAGTGCTTTTTATGATGAATATTCATTGTTGCCTCCTTGATATTGATGTTAATAATTTCTGCAATCAGCGCGAAGATATTCCTTTTCGGCAGAAAAAAGCGAGATAGGTTGTGAATTTTAAATAGTTTGAGCGCCGTACAAAAGCTTTGATTGTGCATAATGACAAAACTAAAAAATATTTTCCAAACCCCTTGACAATGCGGGGTAAATGTGTTAATATAATTAAGCTGTCTGAAAGAAAAGGGCAGCAAAAAATATCACAAAAAAGGCTTGACAAAGAGCGAAATAAGTGATATACTAATAAAGTTGCACGGCGCAAGTCGAGTGCAGCGACAGTATCTTGAAAATTGAACAATAAACG
>CADAEJ010000046.1 GCA_902786965.1 uncultured Ruminococcus sp.
TGTGTTGAGGGTATCTGCGGTATGCGCCCCAACGCTGACGGACTTGTTATCGACCCGTCTATCCCGCACGAGTGGGACGGCTTCACTATCGAGAAGAACTTCCGCGGCAAGCATATCAGCATCGACATCAAAAACCCTGCTCACGTTCAGTGCGGCGTTAAGGAAATGACCGTCAACGGTGAAAAGGTACAGGGCAATTTCCTTGCGGCAGATAAGCTGACAGATACCACAAAGGTCGAGATAACTCTCGGTTGATAAAGACTTTAAAGAGGGTGCGAAAGTGCCCTCTTTTTATGCTTTGGCTTGTACACAAAAAGTTAACATTTTCATATGCACAAATCTGCACTGCTCAAACGTATACAGTATAGAGAGCAAAAAAGGGGGGAGATGAAAAAATGGAGAAAGATGTGGTCAGGCAGTATTACACGCAGTATGCGGATACCGTGATGAAAGCAGCGTGGCATTTCACAGGCTGCGTGCATACCGCACAGGACTGCGCGCAGGAGGCTTTTCTGCGGCTTTTGCAGGAGGAGCCTATGCCCGACAGCAAGGTGCTTCCGTGGCTTATCTGCACAGCGGTCAATCTTGCAAAGGATATCCACCGCCGCAGCGAGCGCACAAAGACCGTCACACTTGATGAGGCGATAGATACGCCTGCGGATAATGACGATCTTCTCGCAGAACGCGCGGCAAAAAGGGCAATGCTCTCGCTGCCCGAAAAGTACAGGCTTCCGCTTTTGCTGCATCTGGTGCAGGGCTATACCATACAGCAGACCTCGCAGCTGATCGGAAAAGGCGCAAACACAACAGCCTCGCTGATACGGCGCGGCAAAAAGCTGTTTGCAAAAGCATATGAAAAGGAGTGTGTGTAGAATGAAGGAAAGGAAAGACGCGCAGCAGGCTTACATAAACGCAATGAACAAAATGAAAATGCCTGCGCAGATAGATCTTGATAAAAAGATGATCGTCAGCGGGTCCGGCAGGGTAAAAATGAAAAGCAAAGCGCTTGCGTATGCAGCACTTGCGGCGGTGCTTGCGGTGTGCATAGCGGTCGGCGCGATAGTGCTTCACAACCGCGACAGCGACAGCACGCCAAAGATCGGTTCGTCAAGGGATATGACTCTGGAAAAGGACGATACTATCCCGAGCGGCTTGATAATGAGCGTCCCGCAGGCGATAGAGCAGCACCAGAGGTGTATGCTGCTTTTGAATGACGAGTACATCAAGCTCAAAGCGAACAGGGACAATATCACCAAGGATACAGCAAACAGCTTTATCGACCGCAAAACAGAGATCGAGGCGCGCGATAAGGAGTGTCTCGACTATATCAACAAGAATGCCAACAGCAAGCAGATTGTATTTGTACACGCTGTTATGTACGATAACGGCGAAACGTCCGTCAGCTACCGCATAGGCTCAGACCTGGATGATGAAACATATAAGGCTCTTGACAAAGAGAACGATTTCTGGCTGTGTGACGCTAACACAGGCGATAAGATCTACAAGTGTGTATCGATTTTCACAGAAAAGCCGACCGAGCAGGCAGGCATTGCCGAGAAGATAGATACCTCGGAGTTTTCAAAGCTTAGCGGCGAAATATCACTTGTATCGCAGAATCAAAAGAACTCGGCGAACAGCGTGACCCTTATAAAAGGCTTTAAGTTCTTTGACAAGCTGTTTATAAACACTTCCATGCGTGAGGAGCTTGCAAAGCTCGCGCTCAAGGCGTCTGACAAGCAGGATAACAGCAAGTATGAAAACGCGGTGAATATCTCCGCCGATAAGGTCGTTTGCTCACAGCACGGCGTGTATATGCGCCTCACAGTCACCGCTGCGAACGATACGGGCAGGGAAATGCTCAAAAACAATATCGCAGGCAAGAAGGGCGAGAGCAATATAATTCTTCAGGGCGAGAACGGCTACGCTCCGCAGCCTGATGTGAACTTCTCAAGCAGCATAACCGATGATGGCTGGGAAACTGTCCTTGTGACCAACGAGAAGGATAAGCTGACCTATGACTGCTACCTGCCTATAACGATGACTGTTGATGTTGATTTTAACCTGAAAGTCTGCGCAGCAACAAAGGATCCTGCGCTGACAGAGGACGGCAAGCCTATGGATATCGGCAGCTTGAATGTCAAGTACGAAAAGCCGATGAAAGAAAGAGAGTTTGTATGCGGCGATAAAAAGCTGCTGCTTTCTGACCTCTGCTTTGCAGTAGGCAAGCCGGTCACCGACGTTACCGTGCTGACTCTGAAAATGTCTGACGGCACGAGCCTGGAGCTGAACGAGTCCGATTTTACAAAGGGCAGTATTGAAAGGAACTTTATAAACAATGGCAAAGGTGCAGTCTATGACGAGGCGCACAAGAATTTCTGGGTATCAAAGTCGCTTACCGATAATGTGCGCGCTTGCTTTATCGCCAAGACTGTCGATACCTCAAAGGTCACAGCGATAGTCTACGCAGGTGAGGAGTATACGCTGAACGATACGGGTGCGTACAAGTCCGAGCAGGAGGCAGCGCAGGCTCTCGGTGAGGCGTATCAGAAACAGCTTGATATTCTCCAAAAGTACAAAAGCGAGAAGGGTACTCTGACCGCAGACAGCAAAAAGCAGATGTGCGAGGAATTTGATGATTGCCTTGATACCATAGGCAAAGCAGGCGAGTGGCTCTCACACCAGCAGCTTGTTTCGGTTCTTGCGCGCAGAACAACAGCGAATGAACTGATACTGTATCTGTGGAGCAGTGATGATTTCAGATTTGTCGGCGGCTCGACCGTAAAATCTGACTGCGATATCAGCGCAGACGGTCAGGTCATCGCGCGCGGCAAACTGAACCTTGACCTGATGACACCGCCTGATGGTGCAGGCTATGAACGATATATGGTACTCACGCTCGACTGCACAGGCAGTGACCTCTCCTCGATGAACACAAACCAGCAGTACACCATAGCTTTTAATGACAACGCAGGCGGTACTAAAAACGTCAATTTCACACTTGAAACCGATACCGCCGAGATGCCATTGACGGAAAGATTGAATCTGCTTAACGAAATGCAGATGTCAGTAAATTACAAGGCGTTCAATATCCAAAAATGATACTATACCCCTCAAAGCCCACCCGCGCGGTGGGCTTTTTGTGTTTTAAAACTTTTGCACAATCAATGGCATAGATTTTTTACAAGTATATGCTATTTTTCCCCTTGACTTGCGGGAGATATTGTGCTACTATACTATATGGATACCCTTGCACCATATATATTGTGGTCGAATGAATGTGAGTATACAAGATTTTGAGTGGGGAGTAGTATTATGGAAAGAGTGTTTATGGACGAATGGGAAGGCTTTGTCCCGGGAAGATGGTCGCGCACAAGCATAAACCTGCGTGATTTTATCCATTTGAATTATACATTATACGAAGGCGACGAGAGCTTTCTTGAAGGACCGACAGACGCAACAAAGCAGCTCTGGGCGCAGGTAATGGATTTGAGCGAGAAGGAAAGAGCAGCAGGCGGCGTGCTGGATATGGATACAAAGATAATATCCACCATAACCTCGCACGATGCAGGTTATCTTAATAAAGACCTTGAGCAGATAGTCGGCTTTCAGACGGACAAGCCGTTCAAGCGCTCGCTTCAGCCCTTTGGCGGTATCAGAATGGCTGTCACCGCCTGCAAGGAGTACGGCTACGAGGTCGATCCCGAGGTCGTAGACCTTTTCACAAAGTACAGAAAAACGCATAACCAGGGCGTTTTTGACGTATATACACCCGAGATGCGCCTTGCACGTCACGCGGCGATAATCACGGGACTGCCCGATGCCTACGGCAGAGGACGTATCATCGGCGATTACAGACGTGTCGCGCTGTACGGCGTTGACTATCTCATCGAGGACAAGAAGGAGCAGCTTGCCACCTCGCTTGTAAGAATGACCAGTGATAATATCCAGCTGCGTGAGGAGCTTGCCGAGCAGATAAGAGCGCTTGGCGACCTCAAAAAGCTTGGCGAGATATACGGCTTTGATATCTCAAAGCCCGCAAAGAACGCTAAAGAGGCTATCCAGTGGCTGTATTTCGGCTACCTTGCTGCCGTCAAGGAGCAAAACGGCGCGGCTATGTCGCTGGGCAGAACATCCACGTTTGTTGACATCTATATCCAGCGTGACCTTGACAGAGGGCTTATCACCGAAAAGCAGGCGCAGGAGTATATCGACCATTTCATAATGAAGCTGCGTCTTGTAAAGTTCGCAAGAACACCCGAGTACAATTCGCTCTTCTCGGGCGACCCGACCTGGGTAACGGAGTCCATCGGCGGCGTGTCGGTAGACGGAACGCCTATGGTCACAAAGACCTCGTTCAGATACCTGCATACACTTGAAAATCTCGGACCTGCACCCGAGCCGAATATGACTGTGCTGTGGTCAACAAAGCTTCCGCAGAACTTCAAGCGCTTCTGCGCGAAAATGTCTATCAAGACCTCGGCGATACAGTATGAAAACGATGACCAGATGCGCGTTCAGCACGGTGACGATTACGCTATCGCCTGCTGCGTGTCCTCAATGGTAGTGGGCAAGGAGATGCAGTTCTTCGGCGCAAGAGCCAACCTCGCAAAGTGCCTGCTTTACGCAATAAACGGCGGTGTTGACGAGCGCCTTAAAATACAGGTCGGACCAAAGTACAGACCTGTTGTCGGCGATTACCTTGACTATGACGACGTTATGGAAAAGTACGACGATATGATGGAGTGGCTCGCGGCGCTTTATGTGAACACGCTCAACGTCATCCACTATATGCACGATAAGTACTGCTACGAAAAGATTCAGATGGCTCTTCACGACAGAGATGTAAAGAGATACTTTGCAACAGGCATCGCAGGTCTTTCGGTAGTTGCGGATTCGCTTTCGGCTATAAAGTACGCAAAGGTAAAGTGTATCCGTGATGAAGACGGCGTGGTAGTTGACTACGAGGTAGAGGGCGACTTCCCCAAGTACGGCAATAACGATGACAGAGTAGACCGTATCGCAGTCGATATCGTAAAGTCGTTTATGAAGAAGATAAAGAAGCACCATACCTACCGCGGCGGTATCCCGACAATGTCGATACTGACTATCACCTCAAATGTTGTCTACGGCAAAAAAACGGGCAATACCCCCGACGGCAGAAAAATGGGCATACCTCTTGCACCTGGCGCTAACCCGATGCACGGCAGAGATACACACGGCGCGGCAGCATCACTTGCATCGGTCGCAAAGATACCATTCAAGTACGCGCAGGACGGTATCTCAAACACCTTCTCGATCATACCCGATGCGCTTGGCAAGGACAGCGTATTTGTGGGTGACATCGACATAGACAGTATTTCGCAGGAGCTTAACAATGAAAAGTAACGAGCCTATTGAAAGCGCTGACGAGCTTGTTGATATGATAGACAGGCTTATGCAGCAGGGCGGCGGCAGAGTGATCGTCAGGACGGACGATTCTGCGCAGGGTATAAAGGTCAATACCTTTGTTTCGACAGACTGCGCGGACGGCGCAAAGGGCGCCTGCTGTCAGCCGAATGAAAAGGACGAGGGATTTGATGCCTCACACAATGGGAAAGGATAGATAGCTATGGCAGATGTAAAAAATGATGCACAGATAGATAACCTTATCGGCTTGCTTGACGGATACGTTGAAAAAGGCGGTCACCACCTCAACGTAAACGTGCTCAACAGAGAAACGCTAATCGACGCGCAAAAGCACCCCGAAAAATATCCGCAGCTCACTATCAGGGTTTCGGGCTATGCGGTGAATTTCACCAAGCTCACCAAAGAGCAGCAGGACGATGTTATCTCGCGTACCTTCCACGAGAAGCTGTAATAAAAAGTAACAGCTCTGTACCTTTTGCGGTACAGAGCTGTTTTTGTATTCATTTCTTTTGCAGCTGTTCTTTCAGCCCCTGCATAATAATGTCGCGCGCGTGTGCAGCCTGCTGCTTTGTAGCCGCAGGGGTGTCGCCAAGCTTGTAGTTCAAGCCCAGCTGTTCGTATTTCTCCTTCGCCATCGTGTGATAGGGGAGTACATCAAGCGCTTTGAGCGTTTTCAAGCCCGCGATGAACCTGCCCAGCGCCCGCAGATATACATCGTTGTTAGTTACCGTCGGTACAAGAACGTGCCTTATCCAGATGTCAACGCCCTGCTTTGATACAAACTTTGCAAACGCAAGAACACGCTCGTTTGAGTGCCCCGTGAGCTGCCTGTGGCGCATATCGTCAATGTGCTTTATGTCAAGCATAACAAGATCGGTCGATCTCAGAAGCCGTTCAAACCTCTCGGGGTGTTCGGGCGTGAACGATATACCCGATGTGTCAAGACAGGTGTGTATGCCCTTTGCCTTTGCCTTTTCAAACAGCTCTGTCACAAAATCGAGCTGTACCAGCGGCTCACCGCCCGAAACGGTCAGCCCGCCGCCCTTGAGGAACTCCTTCACTCCGTCATATTCGTTCAGAAGATCATCGGCACTGCGCAGATCGCCCCTGCCTATCTCCCAGGTATCAGGGTTGTGGCAGTAAAGGCAGCGCATCGGGCAGCCCTGCATGAATACCACAAAGCGTATGCCGGGTCCGTCTACCGTGCCAAAGGATTCGGTTGAATGTATAAACCCGAGCATTCGCTCACCTCCGTTTTTACAGTGACTATCTGTTATTATAGCATATATACCCATATAAGTCAACAAAAACATGCTGCTCGAAAAATTGCACATTATTTTTGCACATTTTTGTTGAGTGTGACATATTTGAAAAATTCATATTATGTTGCTTTACAACGAAATCGTTTTATGTTATAATGGATAAAATGCGAAAAGGAGGAGAACGCAGTGCAAAAGGCATATCTTATTCTGGAAAACGGTACGATATTTGAGGGAACAGGCTTTGGCGCAACAGGCGAGGCTGTCGGCGAGATCGTTTTCACAACAGGCATGGCAGGGTATCTTGAGACCCTTACCGATCCTTGTTTCTATGGTCAGATCGTTGTTCAGACATTCCCATCTATCGGAAACTACGGCGTACTTACCGATAATATGGAGTCATCAAGCGCGCACGTTAAAGCATATATTGTAAGAGAATGGTGTCAGGAGCCCAGCAACTATCGTTGTGAGGGTGATCTTGACACTTTTTTAAAGCAAAAAAATATAGTAGGTCTGTGCGGTATCGACACAAGACAGCTTACCAAAATAATCCGTGAGAACGGCGTTATGAACGGCAAGATTGTCAGCGAGGGCGCAAGTTTCGGACTTACCGACATCAAGGAGTATTCTATCGAAAATGCGATAGAAAGCGTTACCTGCACACAGCGCAGCGTTATCAAGCCCGAGGGTAAAGCAAAGTTCAAAGTCGCTGTGCTTGACCTTGGCTTGAGGAACTCGCTGAAGGCACAGCTCCTTGGCAGAGGGTACGAGCTTACCGTGCTTCCTGCTTTCACAAAGGCTGATGAGATACTCGGGCTCGGCGTTGACGGCGTGGTCATCACACACGGTCCGGGAGACCCCGCAGCGTACGGACAGATAGTTAGCGAGATAGCAAAGCTCAATGAAAAGAAAATGCCGATATTTGCAGTCGGCATGGGACACGAGCTTACAGCGCTCGCACACGGCGCAAAGACCTATAAGCTCAAATACGGACACAGAGGCGCAAATCAGCCTGTTGAGTATATACAGACGGGCAAAACGTTCATCACAGCGCAGAACCACGGCTTCGGCGTGGAGAATATCGCTCTGCCGCAGGGGGCAAAGCCGAGCTTTGTCAATGTCAACGATAAGTCCTGCGAGGGACTTGAGTACGAGGGCGAGCCGATCGTTTCGGTACAGTTCAATCCCGAGCTTGACGGCGGACCGCTTGATACAAGCTTCCTCTACGATGAGTTCGAGCAGTTCATGAGCAAATGACACAATGCACTAAAGATTGAGAAAGGAATGATATAAGTGCCTTTGAATAAAGATATAAAAAGAGTCCTTGTTATCGGTTCGGGACCTATCGTTATAGGTCAGGCGGCGGAGTTTGACTACGCAGGTACACAGGCTTGCCGCGCCCTCAAACAGCACGGGCTCGAGGTAATACTTATCAACTCAAACCCTGCGACCATCATGACCGACAACGCTATGGCTGATAAGATATATATCGAGCCGCTGACGCTTGAAACGGTCAAGAGAGTCATCAAGAAAGAGCGCCCCGACAGCGTGCTTTCCACCCTTGGCGGTCAGACAGGTCTTACGCTTTCGATGCAGCTTGCAAAGGAGGGCTTCCTTGACAAGTACAATGTAAGGCTTCTCGGCGCGAGAGTTGAAACTATCGACAAAGCCGAGGACAGACAGATGTTCAAGGATACTATGGAGTCTATCGGACAGCCCTGTATCCCGTCCAAAGTCGTTAATACAGTAGAGGACGCCGTTGATTTTGCAGGCACTATCGGCTATCCTCTTATCATCAGACCTGCATTCACCCTCGGCGGAACGGGCGGCGGTATCGTTCACAACGAGGAGGAGCTGCGCGAGATAACCAGAAACGGTCTTTACCTTTCACCTATCACACAGGTGCTTGTTGAAAAGTGTATCTCGGGCTGGAAGGAGATAGAGTTCGAGGTCATCCGTGACTCAAAGGGCAACTGCATCACAGTCTGCTCGATGGAGAACGTTGACCCTGTCGGCGTGCATACGGGCGATTCTATCGTTATCGCACCTGCCGTTACACTCTCCACGCAGGAGTATGCGATGCTGCGCAGCGCCGCACTGAAGATAGTTGATACACTTGAGGTCGAGGGCGGCTGCAACTGTCAGTTCGCACTTGACCCCGAATCAAACAAATATGCAGTCATCGAGGTAAACCCGAGAGTTTCGCGTTCGTCTGCACTTGCATCAAAGGCGACGGGCTATCCTATCGCAAAGGTCGCATCGCAGATAGCTATCGGCCTTACACTTGACGAGATCAAGAACGCCGTTACGGGCAAGACCTATGCCTGCAACGAGCCGACTATCGACTACATCGTGTGCAAGCTGCCCAAGTGGCCGTTTGATAAGTTCGTTTATGCAAAGCGTGAGCTTGGTACGCAGATGAAGGCAACGGGCGAGGTAATGAGCATCGGCACAAGCTTTGAGCAGGCTATAATGAAAGCCGTAAGAGGCGCAGAGATAGGCCACGACTGCCTTATCTCACCTAAAATGGCTGACTTCACCGATGAGGAGATAAGAGCTAAGCTGCACAACTGCGACGATGAAAGGCTTTTCGTTGTATACGAGGCTCTCCGCCGCGGCGTGAGCGTTGACGAGATACATCAGATAACGATGATAGACGAGTGGTTCCTCAACAAGTTCCTCAACCTTATCGCTATGGAAAAGCAGCTTAAAGACAATTTCAGCGACGAAACATATCTTGCCGCTAAAAAGCTCGGCTATCCCGATACGGCGATAGAAAGGATATCCGGCAGAAAGCTTGAAAAGCATATCCACTGCGTATATAAAATGGTCGATACCTGCGCGGCAGAGTTCGCAGCGCAGACACCGTATTTCTACTCCACCTACGATAACGAGGACGAGGCAAGCGAGTTTATCGCAAACAGGGTAGGCGAGAAAAAGACTGTTATCGTGTTCGGTTCGGGTCCTATCCGTATCGGTCAGGGTATCGAGTTCGACTATGCCTCCGTCCACTGCGTATGGGCGCTTAAAGAGCGCGGCTTTGACGTAGTTATCGTAAACAATAACCCCGAGACCGTTTCTACCGACTTTGACACGGCTGACAGACTTTATTTCGAGCCGCTGACAAACGAGGACGTTATGAACATCATCAGGGTCGAAAAGCCTGTCGGCGTAGTAGTTGCATTCGGCGGACAGACAGCTATCAAGCTGACTAAGTTCCTTGACGCAAACGGTGTTAAGGTGCTGGGCACACCGCCCGATTCCATCGACGCTGCCGAGGACAGAGAGCGCTTTGACGAGCTGCTTGAAAGCCTGAAGATAAAGCGTCCGGAGGGCTTTACGGTAATGACCGCAGACGAGGCGCTCGATGTAGCAAACAAGATAGGCTATCCTGTGCTTATGCGTCCTTCATACGTTCTTGGCGGACAGAATATGATCATCGCCTTCAACGATGACGATATAAAAGAGTATATGGCTATCATTCTCGACCAGGGAATCGAGAACCCCGTGCTTATCGACAAGTACCTTATGGGCACAGAGCTTGAGATAGACGCTATCTGCGACGGTGAGGACATTCTTATCCCCGGCATCATGGAGCATATCGAGAGAACAGGTATCCACTCGGGCGACTCTATCGCAGTTTACCCCGCTTGGAACGTTTCGGATAAGCTTATGGAGAGGATAGTTGACTGCTCCAAGCGCCTTGCTGTTTCACTCAAAACAATGGGTCTGGTAAATATCCAGTACCTTATCAATAATGACGAGCTTTATGTTATCGAGGTCAACCCGCGTTCCTCGAGAACTATCCCGTACATCTCAAAGGTAACGGGCGTGCCGATGGTAGACCTCGCTACAAGAGCTATGCTCGGCGAAAAGCTCGCAGATATGGGCTACGGCACAGGCCTTTACAAGAACTCGCCTTACGTTGCAGTCAAGGTACCTGTGTTCAGCTTTGAAAAGCTGATAGACGTTGATAACCACCTCGGCCCTGAGATGAAGTCAACAGGTGAGGTGCTTGCAGTTTCGTCAAGCCTTGAGGAGTCGCTTTACAAGGGACTCACCGCCGCAGGCTACAAGCTTGGCAAAACAGGCGGCGTGTTCATCACCGTAAGAGATACCGACAAGGCAGAGATACCAAGAACTGCAAAGCTGTTTGCAGACCTGGGCTTCCAGCTGTACGCAACACGAGGCACAGCGGCTGTCCTCAAAGAGCACGGTATAGACTCAATAGTTGTAAACAAGATACACGAGGGCGAGAACAACACCATCGACCTTATCGAAAGCGGCAAGGTATCGTACGTTATCTCTACCTCCGCAAAGGGCAGGATGCCGACAAGGGATTCTGTAAAGATAAGAAGAAAAACTGTCGAGTGGAATATCCCGTGCCTTACATCTATTGATACCGCAAATGCTATCGCTATGTCGCTGCGCAGCAAGTATACAGAGTCCTCTACCGAGATAGTTGACATCAACAATCTGCGCAAGGAAAAGCAGCACCTTGAATTCACCAAGATGCAGGGCTGCGGCAACGATTACATCTACTTCAACTGCTTTGATAAGCAGGTCGATAACCCCGAGGGTCTTGCAATAAATCTGTCAGACAGACATTTCGGTATCGGCGGCGACGGCGTGATACTTATCTGCCCGTCGGAAGTCGCAGATGCAAAAATGCGTATGTTCAACCTTGACGGCTCAGAGGGCAAGATGTGCGGAAACGGCATCAGATGTGTTGCCAAGTTCATGCGCGACAACGGTATAGTCGATAAGGACGATATGACCGTAGAAACGCTCTCGGGCATAATGAAGATAAGCCTTACAAGGCATTACGGCGAGGTCAACGGCGCAACAGTCGATATGGGCAAGGCTATCCTCGCACCGCAGCAGATACCTGTTACTCTCGAAGCAGGGGAGAACGGCGCGGTAGTCGACAGACCTGTACATATCATCGACAGGGACTTCAACATCACCTGCGTATCAATGGGCAATCCGCACGCTGTTACCTTCATCAACAATGTTGACGATTTCGATATCGAAAAGTACGGTCCAGCATTTGAGCATAACGAGATATTCCCCGAGAGAGTCAATACCGAGTTCATCAAGGTAATTGACGAGAATACGCTGAAAATGCGTGTGTGGGAGCGCGGCTCGGGCGAAACATGGGCTTGCGGAACAGGCGCCTGCGCAGCAGTTACCGCAGCAGTCCTCAACGGCTACTGCGAGAAGGATAAGGACATCACCGTTCTTCTGCGCGGCGGCACACTCAAAATACGCTATACCGATGAAGCTGTTTACCTCACAGGCAACGCCGTGACGGTATTCTCGGGCAAAATAATTTTCTGATAAGTAAGGAGTAAAAGCATATGCCACAGATAAATGAAAACTTTTTAAAGCTTGAAAAGAACTACCTTTTCATCAATATCGCAAAGAAGGTCAACGCATACAAGCAGGCTCACCCCGAGGCTGACATCATCAGAATGGGTATCGGCGACGTTACCCTGCCTATTGCAAAGTGCGTTGTAGACGCTATGAAAAAGGGCGCTGACGAAATGGGCGTTAAGGAGACCTTCAAGGGTTACGAGGACTCGGGCGCAGGCTACGAATTTCTGCGCGAGGCTGTTTCGGGCTACTATAAGTCCTTCGGCGTAGACGTGCCCGCAGGTGATATCCGCATCAATGACGGCGCAAAGGCTGACTGCGGAAATATCGTTGACATCTTCGGCAACGATAACACCGTGCTTATCACAGACCCTGCTTACCCTGTTTATGTTGATACAAACAGTATGTGCGGCAGAAAGATAATCTTTGCAGACTCCAACGAGGACAACGGCTTTGCCGCTATGCCCGATGACAGCGTAAAGTGCGACCTTATCTACCTTTGCTCGCCAAACAATCCGACAGGCTCGGCATACACCTATGACCAGCTGAAAGTCTGGATAGCATACGCTAAAAAGAACAATGCCGTTATCATCTATGACAGCGCGTACGAAGCATTCATCACCGACGAGAACGTACCGCGCAGCATCTATGCTATTGAGGGCGCAAAGGAAGTCGCTATCGAGATGTGTTCGCTTTCCAAGACAGCAGGCTTTACAGGTATGCGCTGCGGCTACACGGTAGTTCCGAGCGAGCTTGTTGTAAAGGCATCAGACGGCAGCGATGTCAAGCTCGCAGACCTGTGGGGAAGAAGACAGGGCAGTAAGTTCAACGGCGTTTCGTACCCCGTACAGTGCGCAGCTGCGGCTGTTTTCACCGACGAGGGCATCAGGCAGACAAGAGAGAACATCGAGTATTACAAGAACAACGCAAAGATCATCGGCGATACCCTTGACGAGCTGGGCATCAAGTACACAGGCGGAAAGAACAGCCCGTACATCTGGCTCAAGTGCCCGGGCAATATGGGCAGCTGGGAGTTCTTTGACCTGCTGCTTGAGAAGATCAACGTAGTCGGCACACCGGGCGCAGGCTTTGGCAAGAACGGCGAGGGCTGGTTCAGACTCACCGCATTCGGCGATAAGGACAGAACTATCGAGGCTATGCAAAGGCTCAAAACTCTGAAATTCTGATAAAACATAAAGGGCAGTACCTTCACGGGTGCTGCCTTTTTGCTGCAAAAAGCCTTGCATTTTGTAAACGGCTATGATATAATCAATTCTGGATAAAATAATACCATAGGAGGAGAAATAATGAAAAAGAGGATCATTTCAGCTTTTCTTGCGTTTGTATTTTTGCTGGGCACAGCATCGCTGCTCCCGCAAGATGCGTTTACAGATATCCCTGCTTTTGCAGATTCTGCATCGGGTGATTTCAGTTACCGCATCTGTGATGACGATACAGCAGCTATAATGAAATACAACGGCTCAAAAGAAAAGATTACCATTCCATCATATATTGACGGAATAAAAGTAACGGTCGTTGATACCTTTGCATTTATGAATTCAACAAGTATCAAAAGTGTAGTTATCCCCGACGGCGTAACGGAAATTGGAGTTTATGCGTTCAGCGGATGCAAAAACCTTTCAAATATTTCTATTCCAAAAAGCGTAACACTTATTAAGTCCAGTGCCTTTTCCGGTACAAAATGGCTTGAAGAGCAAAGGAATAAAGACCCGATGGTCGTAGTAAACGGTATCCTTGTTGACGGACACAAATGCAGCGGAGATATCACTATCCCAAGCACCGTTACCTGCATAGGCGGATGGGCATTTGACTACTGCAATGGAATTACGAGCGTAACTATCCCAAGCAGCGTTGCCGATATATCCGATGGTGCATTCAACAGCTGCAAGGGTCTGAAGAAAGTTACCATTGCAAAAGGCACTGCAAACATAGGAAATTGGGCATTTACGATGTGTGAAAATCTTGAGAGCATAAATATCCCCGACAGCGTTTCTGTTATCGGTGAAGCTGCTTTTGAAGAGTGCAGAAAGCTTACAAGCATAACCATACCCAAAAGTGTCAGAACAATAGGGGAAAGAGCTTTCTTTTTATGCACTGGCCTTAAAAATATAACCATTCCAAGCAGTGTCACCAGCATCGGCGGACGTGCGTTTTTGAACACACCGTGGCTCTCTGACAGACGCAAAGAGAACCCGTTCGTAGTAGTCAATTCAATACTTATCGATGCACACGATTACAAGGGCGACAGCGCTATCCCAAAAACCGTTAAAACCATCGCCGACTGTGCATTTTACGCTGATTATTCCCTTACCGAAATAACCGTACCTGATTGGGTGAGCGAAATACCGAAGGAATGCTTCGGGTCTTGTGCGAACGTTGAAAGAGTGGTCATACCAAGCAGCGTAAAATCAATAGGGTATCATTCATTCTTTGGCTGCACAGGTCTTAAATCTATTATCGTACCCAAAACTGTGACCTCTATCAAGGAAAAATCATTGGGATACTACCATGAAATAAATGCCGATTCCGATAAAAAGGTCGATGGGTTCGTAATAATAGGTGAGAAAGGAACTGCGGCTGAAACTTACGCAAAGGAAAACCAGATGACCTTTGTTGAGTATTCACGCCTTGCAGGTGCAGGCAGATATGCAACAGCGGCGGAGATATCCAAAAAGGCTTTTCCAAGCAAAGCAGATACGGTAATTCTCGCGTACAGTATGAACTACGCAGATGCCCTCGCAGGTGTACCGCTTGCGGTCAGGGAAAACGCACCGATACTTCTTACAAACACCAAATCTCTTGACTCCACAGCCCTTGCAGAGATAAAGCGCCTTAAAGCAAGCAAGGTCATTATCCTCGGCGGCGAGGGCGTTATAGGCAAGCAGGTCGAAACCGAACTTGTTCAAAGCGGGATAAAAGCTGCAAACATCAAACGTATCGCGGGCAAGAACCGTTTCAGCACCGCAGCTACCATCGCACAGCAGCTCAATACCAAGCCGACAGATGTGTTCTTTGTATACGGCAACAACTTTGCAGATGCGCTCTCGGTAAGCACCGTGGCAGCAAGCAAAAATGCACCGATAGTCTACCTCACCACAAACGGCAGTCTGCACCCCGATACCGCGGCATACCTTGCACAGCTCAAAAAGGCAGGCAGCGTAAAGAACGCATACGTCATCGGCGGAACGAGCGTGATATCGGACGATATGGCGAACAAGGCGGCAAATGCACTCGGTCTTGCAAAGGCAACAAGAGTCGCAGGCACGGACAGATTTGCTACTTGCACAGCGGTCAATGACACATTCAAGACCTCGTTCACAAGCAACGAGCTGTGCGCTGCAACTGGTATGGATTTCCCCGACGCTCTTGCCGGCGGAGTTTATGCGGCAAAGAATAAAGCACCGCTTTTCCTTATCAACGGCAAGGCGGCAAAGCCTGCCCTCACCGACAAACAGAAAGCGTATCTCAAAGCAAATGGCGCAAGCTCGATAACCGTATTTGGCGGCACAAGCGTTGTGCCTGACATCTATATCGAAAAGATAGCCGAATACAGCGTATAAAACACAAAAGCTCCTCTGCAAAGGGGAGCTTTTTGCTGTTGACTTGTATTGCGAGGTGTGCTATACTTAAGGCAACACCGCGCAACCAACAGCTAACGCTTTTGTACGTCATAAACTTGCATATTTTCCGCCATAGCAACCAAAAACTCCTTGACTTACGCCAGTAAGCCTGCGTCATTTTTAGTCACTCTGACGGAAAATCTGACTGCGTTTCTAACGCACAATGGTCGGCACTATATCGACAACCTGCGCTGGCTGACGGTGTCGATACTGATACTGTACCACGCGGCGATAGCCTACAACACCTGGGGCGAGGCAAACTACATATTTTTCAGACCCGTCAAGCCGATAGCGGCTGTGGTGAGTTTTGCAAGCCCGTGGTTTATGCCCGTGATGTTCCTGCTCGCAGGTGTGTCAGCGCGCTTTTCTCTTCAAAAGAGGGGATACCGAACCTTTATAAAAGAGCGCTTTTTGCGGCTTGGAATCCCCTTTGTTTTCGGGCTTTTGGTAATTGACCCGATATTGAGCTATGTTGCAGATGTCACCCACAACGGGTACAGCGGCGGATATTTCGCCCACTACGCGACTTATTTTACAAGGTTCACCGACCTCACGGGCTATGACGGGGGATTTACCCTCGGGCATTTCTGGTTTCTCGGCGTGCTGATGATAATAAGCTTGGTTTGCTGCGTTATCATCAAGCTTATCGGCGATACACGGGCAAACGGCAGAAAGGCTTTTGTAGTTGGCGCTGTGCTGACTCTTGCGGCGGCAGCGCTGTTTGATGTAGATATAATGGGCAAAAAGGTGCCGACCTATCTGTGCGTCTACCTGCTGGGCTACTACTTTTTCAGTCAGCAGAGCTTTATGCAGAGCATAAAAAGGTGCAAGATACCGCTTGCGCTTCTCGCACTTGCCGCAAATACCGCAAATACCGCGATATTCATATTCATCGGCGGACACTCCGCGCTCAATAATATCTGCAAATGCGCATCGTTTATCTTCGCAGTCCCCGCACTTGTGCTGCTCGCGCGCGACCACCTCGACTTTTCAAATCGCGTTACTGCGTTTAATTCAAGGGTGTCGTATGTGCTTTATATCCTGCATTTCCCTGTAACGATACTGTGCCAGTATCTTCTTGACCGCGCAGGTGTCGGATACGCAGCAAATTTCGCGCTGACGCTTGTTATCTGCTATCCGCTGACCTATCTGCTTTGCTTCGGTGTGGACAGAACGCGCTTTATCCGCGTGCTGTTCGGCTTTAAGGCAAAGCGCGCAGAATGAATACCGATATGTGAGAGCCTGTCCTCAAAAATGGCAGAATACTGTATTTTGCTGTTGACTTGACAGGCTTTTTGTGCTATACTGATTTAAAACCCTAAATTGCTTATGGAGGTCTGTTTTATGAAAATGACGGTAAGCAAGGCAATGGTCGAGTGCCTGAAAGCAGAGGGCATAAGCACCGTTTACGGCTATCCGGGCGCGGCGATATGCCCGTTTTATGATGAACTCAAAAACAGCGAAAAGGATATACAGCACGTTCTTGTGCGCCACGAGGCTAATGCAGGCCACGCGGCTAACGGCTTTGCGCGTATCTCGGGCAGACCCGCAGTGTGCATAGCTACCTCGGGACCGGGCGCTACAAACCTTATAACCGCTATCGCTACGGCATATGCGGACTCTATCCCGATAGTTTGCATCACAGGTCAGGTCAATACCGACCAGATAGGCTCTGATGTTTTCCAGGAGGCTGACATCACAGGCGCGGCTGAGCCGTTTGTCAAGCACAGCTACCTGCTCAAAAATGCAGACGACGTTGCAAGAGTGTTCAAGGAGGCTTTCTACATCGCAGGTACGGGCAGACCCGGTCCTGTTCTTATTGATGTGCCTATGGACGTTCAGAAGATGACTGTGGATTTTGTATACCCCAAGAAGTGCGATATACGAAGCTATAAGCCCACAGGCAAGGGCAACGCCTTTCAGGTGAAAAAGGTCGTCAAAGCGCTCACGGAGGCTGAAAAGCCGCTTATCTGCGTAGGCGGAGGCGTTTTTGCCGCGCACGCGCAGGAGGAGATTAACAAGCTCTCCAAGCTGATGCAGATACCTGTTGTTACCACAATGATGGGCATTTCCGCGTTCAGCGATGATGACCCGCTTTTCTGCGGAATGATAGGCTCGTTCGGCGTAAAGGGCGCAAATGCCGCTGTCAACGAGTGCGACCTGCTGTTCCTTGTCGGCGCAAGAGTCGGCGACAGAGCAGTCTCCACACCGATGACACTTGCTAAAACCACGAAGATACTGCATATTGATATCGACCCTGCCGAGATAGGCAAGAATATCGGTACCGATATCCCGCTTGTCGGCGATGCAAAGCTCGTACTTCAGCAGATGCTCGAGCTTGTAAAGCCTATGAAGCACGATGCGTGGATCGACCAGCTCAAGCAGCTGCGTACGCAGTATACACCCGTCAAGACACAAAGCGGTACAGTTGACCCCAAGGACTTCGTGCAGAGGCTTTCTGCGGCAATGCCCGCAAATTCGACCATCGTTGCCGATGTCGGACAAAACCAGATATGGACCTGCAACAACTATAAGTTCAAAAAGGGCGGCAGACTGCTCACAACAGGCGGTATGGGTACAATGGGCTATTCGCTGCCTGCGGCTGTCGGCGCAAAAATGGCTGACCCCAAGCGCCCGACTGTTGCTATCTGCGGTGACGGTGCGTTCCAGATGTCTATGATGGAGCTTGCAACTGCTGTCCAGCACGGCGTTGATATCAAGATAGTCATTATGACAAATCAAAGACTCGGTATGGTGCGCGAGCTGCAAACTATCGGCTACGGCGACAGACAGACCGCCGTTTTCCTTGACGGCTCACCCGACTTTATCAAGCTTGCAAAGGCTTACGGCATCGACGCTATGCGCGTTGACGGCAAGGGCGATGTAGATAAGGCTATTGATATGATAGTCACCCACAAGGGCATATGCCTTGTCGAAGTTGTGGTCGATGATATGTTCCCCACAAGATAGTGCGCGGTTAATAACATATCTGCTATATGTTCACATTATTATAATATGTGAGTGGTATACTTTATTAGAATAAAACTTTAAATCGGAGGTCAAGTGATGAAGCATACAATTTCCGTGCTTGTGGAAAACCACAGCGGAGTTCTTTCAAGAATTTCGGGACTCTTTTCAAGACGTGGATTCAATATCGAGAGCCTTGCTGTCGGTCCTACCCACGACCCGTCGATATCAAGGATAACAATAGTTGCCGACGGCGACGAGCATACAGTTGAGCAGATAGAAAAGCAGCTCAACAAGCTTATCGAGGTCATCAAGGTAAAGACCTTCGCAAAGGACGAGTTCCTCGCAAGAGAGCTTATGATCGTCAAGCTGACGGTCGCTCCCGAAAAGAGAAGCGAGGTAATGACCATTGCAGAGATAATCAACGCAAAGGTAATGGACGTAACACTTTCCACAATGACGCTTGAGATCTGCGATACCTATGCACAGCTTTGCAGATTTGAAGAGGTCATCGCCCCCTACGGCATTATCGAAATGGTAAGAACGGGAACTGTCGCTATTGAAAAGGGAAGCGACACTTTAAGCCCGAAGAAGAATTAAGTAATTCACAGCTTTAAGCTGCAAAATAGTAAATCATATTTGGAGGAATCAATTATGGAACAGGCAAGAATATTCTATCAGCAGGACTGCGACATCAACGTGCTCAAGGGCAAGAAGGTCGCTATCATCGGCTACGGCTCACAGGG
>CADAEJ010000047.1 GCA_902786965.1 uncultured Ruminococcus sp.
TTTCTTCAAATCTTGCTTCTAAGCCTTCACCACTTTTTCGTTATTTGGGTCAAAGACCCAAATGGCGAAAAAGAGATAAAAGTTTTAGGGGTGGGGTTTTGCCGGTGTCCTTTAACGAACACTTCTTATGTATTCATCTCCGAGGGCGTTCCCTCGGAGATTTTTGCTGTTATACAGCTATTCTTTTCAACTCTCCCGACTCAGTCTGTGCTGCATCAATGGGCATCTGCTTGTCAGACATAAATGTGAAGTAGATAACAACATGATTGCCGCAAGTCCTTGAATGTTTTACCTCTTTTTCGTTGACCTCAATGCGCTTGATGAACGCCCTGAGTATTTCAGGTGTCAGCTTTGGTATGTCGGTATATTTCTTTGCATTGTCGATAAATTTCAGGACTGACTTTTCTCTTGACTCCATATCACCAAGCTTTGAATCAAGCTCTGCAAGTTTATCTTTGAGTTCAGACTGCTGATTTTCCAAGCCCGCAGAAAGCACATCGTAGCGCTCGACATTAATCCTTCCCGAAGCTCTGTCCAGATAAAGCAGCTGAATCGCATTGTCAAGCTGTGCTATCCTCGTTTCGTACTCTGCTTTCAGCTTTTCGTTTTCCTTTTGCCGCTTTTTAGTTTCCAACTCGCCGTTTGCCATTGCAAGTCTGTAAAACTCATCCGAGTGGTCTCTTGCAAAGGCGAGTGCCTTGTTAAGAAAGGTCAGCACAATTTCGTTAAGCACAGATTCCCTGATGTAATGCACCGTGCAGTCGGTGACTCTGCTCTGGTAACCGCCGCACATAAAGTTGTTCTTTTTAGGTTCAAGCGTTCTCGCCCTGTGAAGATACAGCCTTGAGCCGCACTGTGCGCAGTAAAGATATCCTGCATACTTATCAGTCTCTCCGAAGCTGTCAGCTTTCTTTCTGCCCTCATACCGCTTTTGCACAAGGTCAAACAGCTTTCGGCTGACGATAGCCTCATGAGTATTCTCAAAGATGAGGATGTTTTCGGGGTCGTTCTTTAATGTTTTTTCAGCTTGTATGACTTGGTATATGTGCTGAAATTGACCGTGTCTCCGCAGTATATGCGGTTTTTGAGCATACTTCTCACAGTCTTGACCGACCAGCGGTATGGTGAGCTGATGTTCGGATTTCCTGCTCTGCTGCCGTTCTTTCTGAACGAATACATACTCGGAGTGAGAACCCTTTCGGCAGACAGTATGTCGCAGATCCTGCGTGAGCCTTTGCCCTCGGCGCTCATTTCAAAGATGCGTTTGACGACAGGTGCTGTCTCGGGGTCGGGAACAAGCTGCTTGTCGGAGTTCTTCATATATCCATACGGAGTTGTTGTTCCGACTCGCTCACCACGCTCGCCCTTGGCACGCTGAACAGCCCGTATCTTCTTTGAGGTGTCTCTTGCATACATATCGTTGAACAGGTTTCGTATTCCCGACATCTCGTTGAAGCCGTTTGCGCTGTCAACGCCGTCAGTTATGGCTATAAACCGCACATCGTATGCCGGGAAGATAAGCTCCATTAGCCTGTCGGTTTCCAAGTGGTCACGACCAAGACGGCTTTGGTCTTTGACTATGACCGTTCCCACAAGTCCATTCTTGACATCTTCGAGCATCTCAACATAGGCAGGTCGGGTGTTGTCCGTGCCGCTGAAACCGTCGTCGACATAGAATCTGCAGTTTCTGAAACCGTTCCTGTCTGCATATTCCTGAAGCATTTTCCTTTGGTTTTCTATTGACAGCGACCCTTTGGTTTTCTATTGACAGCGACTCGCCGGCACGCATATCTTCCTGTGAAAGTCGGCAGTAAAGTGCCGTTATTAAATTGTTAGTTGTGTTATTCGTATCTGATCCTTTCATTTATACCTCCTGTTCCGAATTCTTTGTGTGGATCAAACCGAATAGGACTACCACAATAATAGCACAATTCGGTTTGAAAGTCCAGCCTATCAGCCAACTTTTTCGCCGTTGATAAGGTGTTTTATCTTATCTGCGGCAGTCTCTTTTTCACCGTCGGGAACAGGAAAAGCCAATGTCACTTCAAACGTCCGTCCCTCGATCGTTATTCTTTTATCGGTATACTGCCATTTTTCTTCTTTTGTTTCCGCTATATTCTCCTCCTTGTTGTCATCCTGTTGTTGCTCGTCTGATTGGTTTTAAGCATTTTTATCATTCCTTTCTGAAGATTTTTTCTTTTGTCATGAGGGGGGGCCGGGGTTCTCCCCGAGCCAGCATTTTGTGGGTGGCGGACTGCCGCCTGCGATGCTGGCATTCCCAGAAAAGTATGGTTTTCGGACTGCCATCTGACCACCTTGAAATGACTGCTTTGCCTTTCTGTTATCATGGCAGAAAGAGATATTGTTGGTGCTGCTCTCCTGCTTTGTTCGTTGACTTTTACATTGGACTCACTCCTATTCTAATATCTCTGCGCGTCAATCACAAGGACCTTGCGCGGCGCTTTGATGAAAAAAGAGCACCCTTTCGGATGCTCAAATTCTGACTCTACTTATATTATGGGAAGTAAAATGCCAAGTGTATAGTTTTTGACCACATTTTAAAACTCCTCCGACCACATTTTTCTGATTGTTTTTGTATGTCAGGGGTATCTCATTTTTTCGCCGAACAGAACAAACAAGCACAGTTTTCAGCGCAGCTGCGAACTTTCAAAGTGTTTTCAAAAACGAACACACAACGAACAACGCCGAACAAGAACGAACAGACAACGAACAGCGGAATCAGCATAGATACGGCGTTTAACCACTTTGTTCGGCGCGTTCGGCGAAATTGGGGATAGGGTATGCACTTTTTCAGCAAACAAGCAAACAAAGGACAGTTCCCTGCGCAGATAAAGGCTTTTGTGTACTGTTATCGAGCAAACGACCAGCAAACAACGAGCAAACAGACAGCAAACATAATTTCCTCGCATTTGCGAAGTTTGGAACACTTTGTTTGCTGGTTTTTGAAGATACCTTTACACATATGCACACAGTTGCGCCACGATGCGCTGTGTCGCTTCCACTGCCTGTGGGTCGGGTAGTTTGCCTGCCAATGAATAGGGTGTACCTATGTCTTTGTTATGCATTTTAACGAGTGGAAGTGCATTTTGCACAACATGATTTGTACATTTTAGTCAAAATTGCGGTTGAAAAATATGTCGTAAAATGATATAATATAAGTTAAGATAACAAATTATGCTCTGAAAGGATGATAACAATGGATTCGATAATTAAAAGTGCAGAGAACGCGATGGATAAGTATACAACTTATCGTGCTTTGACAGGCAGGCATAAGCTCGCTATGAAAAATGGTTTTTACTTTGAGGCGCTGCTGATAGATTATGCTGTTTTGGAGGACAGGCTGACCTCATTTCTGTGGTATAGCGGAGTTACGCCCTCTGTTGGAAAACTTTCTTTCGGCGGCAGAGGCAACAAGGATGATCTTAAAAGCATTTTTTCAGAGTTCAGCGGTAAAGAAGATACTACTCCGAAGCTGCGGAACATCAGTGGTAAGATTGAAACCGTCAGGGCACTTATCGCATTTGCAAAGAAACCATACTACGGGCAATCCAGATACAGCAAGTTGCTTTATGATGCGTTGAACATTATTGAACTTGATAAGCTGTCGGAGACACTCGACGGCGTTGACCGCTGGTGCGGGTATCGCAACGAGGTTATCCATGCGGCGATGAAGAAAAATGTTTTCAGCCTGTATGAAGAACTTGAATCCAACGCACAACTCGGTATGGACTATGCAAGGATCATCGACAACGCAGTAAAGAAGCTGAAAGGGCGCCCTGCAATAAGAAAATCAGTAAAAATGCCGTCAAGGAAAGATGGATAAACTATATAGAAAGGGATGATGTTAATGAAAAAGAAGAGATTACTTTCATTGGTTATGTCAGCTGCGTTGCTGTTTGGCTCGGCGGCGGCATTGCCTGAAGGTGTGTTTGAGACAAGCACAAGCATTACTGTTAATGCTGAAAATGAGGATAATTTCACTTATTCTGTCCTTGATAATGGAACTGTCGTTATTACAGGCTATACTGGCGGCGGCATAGTTAATATTCCGACTACTCTTGGTGGTAAAACCGTCTCTGGATTCGGTACCACCTTTAAGGGTAATACTAATATTACAAGAGTTAATATACCGGATTCAGTTACAAGTATTGCGGCCAATGCTTTCAATGGTTGTACCAATATTTCGGGTGTGACTATCGGAAGCGGTGTCACAAGTATTGGTGCAAATGCGTTTAATAATTGTAGTTCTCTTACGAGTATCGACATACCCGATAGTGTTATTACAATTGGAGAATACGCATTCGCTAAATGTTCATCTATGCGGTTCGTTACCTTTGGAAGCGGTCTTAGAACCATTGGTGATTATGCTTTTTACAGTTGTGAATCACTTTCATCAATCAATTTTCCAAATAGTTTGAATATCATTGGTAATTATGCATTTTATAATTGTTATTCTATTACGAGTTTAACTATTCCTGGAAGTGTACATTCTATTGGCTCTTACAGCTTTGCAAGATATCCAAATAATTATATACCCGGAGATAAACATTCTTCTCCCCCAAAAGGATGGTATAAATGGTCATATACAGGTTGGAAAAACCAAGAATATGTATATGACGATATTACATATTATTCAACCATGGAATTACGCAGTATAGTTTTAGAAGAAGGAATTGAGAGCATAGGTGCATATGCTTTTTTAAATTGTCGATATATTGATTCGATAAGATTGCCTAATAGTTTAGTTTCCGTTGGTGATTATTCAATCGGAGCTAGGCAAAATGACAAAAAGTATAAAGCGTATTATTCGGTGTGTGAAATACGCTGTTATAAAGATTCAGTAGCACAGGCTTATGCAAAAAACAATTCTTTTTCATTTAAGCTTTTAGATGTCACTAAAGTCGGAGCAAAAACACCAACTTGTACTCAAGACGGAAACATAGAATACTATACATATGGTACCCAGTTTTACAAAGATGCACTTGCAACGCAGGAGTTGATGAAGTCAGAAACAATCGTACCTGCAACGGGACACAACTGGGCTAACTCGTATGTTATTACTCCTGCCACATGTGAAAATGACGGACTCATGGGCTGGACATGTTCAAATTGCGATGCATCAAAGACAGAGCCTATTATAAAGTTCGGGCACGAGTATTCTGAACGGATCGTTGCCCCGACATGTACCGAAAAAGG
This sequence comes from uncultured Ruminococcus sp., assembly GCA_902786965.1. Lineage (GTDB taxonomy): Bacteria > Bacillota > Clostridia > Oscillospirales > Ruminococcaceae > Hominimerdicola. The sequence goes on from CADAEJ010000047.1 coordinate 5,218, forward strand.
CTATACTTTGCATGAGTGTAAAAGATGTTCGAATAGCTATACAGACACTTATACCTCTGCTTTAGGTCACAACTGGTCCGGCTGGCAGACAACGACAAATCCGACCTGTGAATCAGACGGTGTAGATACAAAGACTTGCAGCAGATGCGGCAAAACTGAAACCAAAGCAGTTGAAAAACTTGGTCATAATTATATAGAAAAAGTTATTGCACCTACCTGCACATCTAAGGGCTATACACTGCATACCTGTACTCGATGCGGTTATTTTTATCAGGATAAATATACAGATATTACACCGCATACATGGGGTAACTGGAAAGTAACAAAAGATCCGACCTGTACAGCTGAAGGAACTAAAACAAGGATATGTTCAGGCTGCCAAAAGACAGATTCTGTTTCAGTCGCTAAACTTGGTCATAATTATAATACTAAGGTTATTGAACCAACTTGTATATCAAAGGGATATACTTTACATACCTGTTCTCGCTGTGATGATAGCTATAAGACTGATTATAAAGATGCTATTGGGCATAAATGGAAAACTGTGACATATACTTGGTCCTCAAACAATGCAAAATGTACGGCAAATATAGTTTGTGCCAACGACTCAAGCCATAGTCAAAGTGAAACTGTTAACTCATCATATAAAGTAACAACTCCAGCAACATATACATCAACAGGCGTTGGAACATATACAGCTATTTTTACAAATACCGCATTCTCCAAGCAGACAAAGACAGTTACTATTCCAAAGCTTAGTCTTATCAATATTTCAAGTGCGACAATCAACGGAGTCAACTCAAGCTATACATATACAGGTAAAGAGATTACTCCAACAGTTACAGTCAAACTTAATAGCAAGACTCTTACCAATGGCACTGACTATTCCGTTGCTTATAAAAATAATACCAATGTCGGAACGGCAACTATTACAGTAACAGGTAAAGGCAATTATACAGGCTCTGTTTCAAAAACATTTACAATAGTTGCTGGAACAACACCATCTTCATCTTTCGTTTGGGGAAAAGATAACTGGAACTATAATAATTCAAGTTATTCAGGCTATTTTTCTTCCGGTACATATAGGAGTCAAATTAACAATACCTATCAAAATAAGCTAAAAAGCAATCTGACTAACTCTGAATATCAGGTGATATTTGTCGGTTCATGGTATTCTGATGCATGGCTTGATGATATATGGGGCGGATCTTGCTATGGAATGTCATCAACCACATTTTTAGCTCAAAAAGGATTATTGCCCTATTCAAGCTATGGCTCCGGAGCAACTAAGCTTCATGACCTGACATGGCCGACTAAGAGTAGCAATATAAGTTCGCTTGTGACATATTATCAGATGCTCCAGGTTAAAGATGTAATTCAGCAACAATACAGAACGATCCCATCGAAAAGCAATAGTACAAATATCAATAATATAATAAATTTATTAAAAGCTAATCCAACTGTCCTAATTGGTTTTCAAAAAAGCGGATGGGGCGGTCATGCTATACTAGCTTATGGATATGAATATGGAAGTTGGACATATAATGGAGTCACATATCAAGGAAGAATAAAAATATGCGATCCAAACTCGTCAATCAAAAACGATGAATCTTACTATATTTACTACAATACAAGCACATATAGTTGGGCAATTCCTGCATATTATGGAATTACTTCTGCTAAAGGTGCAACTTTCAATTATATTGGAGCAAATGTTAACGAGATCAATCAAGGCGGTTATCTCTCAGGAAATAGTTCAACAAGATCATCAGATTATATTGCGAGAATAGATGCAGCTGCTATTTCTAACAACAGATCGGTTGCTAAAGTCAAAAATACAAATGGAAATTATGTGAATCAGAATACAGCTCCTGGCGATATTGTAGAAAGCTACTCATATGTTGTTGGAGGTAACGAAAAAGAAACTGTTGGATATGATTTATATGACGCCGATGCTGCTTACATGGTTTCTCAAGCTGAAGCAGTAAATCTACAACTATCAATAAAATATCAGGATTGCAGATTATCAGGTGGTTCAGCAGCAGGAGATTCTATAATATTTGATAAAAAAGGATATGTTTCGGTTAAAGGAGAATCTGCACAATTCAATATTTCTATGACTCATGACATCGATTTCCCGACAGACTGGTTTACGGTACAGGTAAAGGGCGACAATGTGAATGATGCATCACTTGAAATGGTCAATAACGGTTGGATAATAAGCGCAGATCAGCTAGAGAATGTTGTGGTTGCAGTAAACAATAAGGATGATTCTGCAAAAACGAAATTCTCTACAGAATACAAATCAGCGTTGATTTATGAGATCAATAAAAATACGATAGGTATAGCTGTAGATACGGATAATAATGGAACTTATGAAACAAAAGTCAAAACAGAAGATTTGACACAAACTCGCCTCGCCGGTAAGGGCAGATTCGAAACAGCAGTTGAGATATCAAAGGCTGGTTTCCCTGATGGTTCAAAGACCGTTGTTCTTGCTTATGGCTTGAACTATGCAGATGCGCTGGCTGGCGTGTCTCTCGCAAAGGCTATGAATGCGCCTATCCTGCTGACAAATCTCAAGGCTTTGCCAAAGGAGACTCTCGAAGAAATCCAGCGCCTCGGTGCGACTGATGTTATCATTCTCGGCGGCACGGGCGCAGTTGGCGCAGAGGTTGAGACAGCACTCAAAAAAGAGGGACTTAAAACTGAGCGAATTGCAGGTGGAACAAGATTTGAGACGGCGACGAAAATCGCAGAGAAGATGCAGGCACTCAGCGAGGACAAAGCTCCTGAAGATATTTTCTTCGTTTACGCATTTAACTCTGCTGACGCTCTTTCAGTTAGTGCAGTTGCGGCAGTCAAGGGCGCACCTGTTATCTATCTCAAGACCAAGGGCGAGCTTGATAATGCAACGGCAGCTTATCTTGATTCTGTAAAGGGCAAGGTCAAGAACGCTTATGTTATTGGCGGCACGGGTGTTATCAGCGACGAGATGATGAAAAAGGCTGGAGACGCTGTCGGCGTTAAGGCGACGAGAGTTTTCGGCAAGGACAGGTTTGAGACTTGTGTTGCAGTAAATGACAAATTCAAGGACGTGCTCAACGGTGATTCGATTTGCGTTGCGACGGGAATGGATTTCCCTGATGCACTCGCTGGTGGCGTGTTCGCAGCATTGAACAAAGCACCGCTGTTCCTTGTGAATGGCAAGCTGAAAACACTCACGCTTAGTAACACACAGAAGGCTTATCTTAAAACAAAAGCACCGCAGAAACTCTATGTTTTCGGTGGAACGGGCGCTGTTCCTGACAGTCACGTTCAGACAGTTGCCAAAGCAAGTGTTTAGTTCACACATTACAAAAGCCAATGCTTTCGAGCATTGGCTTTGTTCGTCCTATTCGGTTTTAACTTCTTTTCTTCGTTTAGGGACACTGCGGTTGGGGAGAGACCCTTTTTCAAAAGGGTCCTCCCCAATTACGCGGTGTACACACCGCGGCAAACTCTGATTTGTCGTTATATTGTGCACATTCAGCGTCTAAACCATGCTTTCATCGTATCAAACACACAAACAAGTTCACTTTCGCTGATAACGTAGGGTACCATAGTATACATATATTTAAGAAAAGTCCTGCTGAAAACACCGCGCTCAAACGCGAACTGCCGAAATCCGTCAAGCACGCTTTCGTCCTTGACCTCAATGCAAACGCAGCCGCCCATAATTCGTATCTCTTTAATGCGCTCGTCACCAAAGCCTTCAAATTCGCGCCGCGAGATCTGTTCGATGCGCCTTATCTTTTCGATATAGTTCTCGTTTTCAAACAGCTCTATCGAGGCGAGCGCCGCGCTGCACGCAAGGGCGTTCCCCATAAAAGTCGGGCCGTGCATAAGTGCGTGAGTCGGATCGTCGCTGTAAAACCCGTCCCACACCCGCTTGTTTGCGACCGTCACCGCGTGACCGATGTATCCGCCCGTCAGCGCCTTGCCAAGCACCTCGATGTCAGGCAGAACAAGGTCAGCGACAAAGCGGTTGCCCGTGCGCCCAAAGCCCGTTGCGACCTCGTCAAAAATAAGCAGAACGTCATACTCATCGCACAGCTCGCGCGCCCTTTTCAGAAACGAAATGTCGTACATACGCATACCGCCCGCGCCCTGCAAAAGCGGCTCTGCAATAAAGCAGGTCAGCCTCTCGCCGAAGCGCGCAAAAGCGTCCTCCAGCGCATCTGTCTGCGTGGGGATATGCACAACGCCGCGCTTTTTCTCATTTGCCTTTCCGAAAGCGAAGTGATAGTCCTCGTCATCGCCGACCTCCATCGCCTTGAACGTGTCGCCGTGGTAAGCGTGCTCAAGCGCGAGAATAGTGTCACGCTTTGAGCCACGGTTGGTGTTGAACTGCAAAGCCATCTTCAGCGCGACCTCGACCGCCACGCTGCCCGAGTCCGAAAAAAAGCAGTAGTCAAGATCGCCCGGAAGCATATCCGCAAGCTTGTCCGAGAGCCTCTGCACAGCCTCGTGCGTAAGCCCGCCGAGCATAACGTGTGCAAAGCTTTCAAGCTGCTTTGTGATCGCCGCGTTTATTTTGGGGTGGTTGTAGCCGTGAATAACACTCCACCACGACGATACCGAGTCTATCAGATCGTGTCCGCCCGATGCGAACAAATGCACACCGTCTGCGCGCTCTATCTTTATCGGCGCATCAAGAGTCTTCATCTGCGCATAAGGATACCATATCATACTTTCCCCTCCATTTTCAGCCGCACAGCGAGGCGAGCCGCTGCGCATCAAGGTCAATGTCACATTCGCCCGCACCAACGCAGGCAAGTACAGGCGTGTCCGCCAATCGAGTACACATCACCTTGTTGTCCTCGTGCAGCACATTGCCCTTTACGAAATTGTTCAGTATCACTCCGCGCACCTCAAAACCGCGCGCCCGTAGATATTCCACCGTCAGCACAACGTGATTTATCGTGCCCAGTCCCGCGTCTGCGACCACAGCGCAGGGGAGCCCGAGTGCCCTTACGATGTCCTCCAGCATCAGCTTTTTCTCGTCATACCTTATCGGGCAGACAATTCCGCCGCTGCCCTCCGCAATGACAAGCTCGTGCTTTTCACACACTCTCCCGTATGCCGCCATGACCTCTTCAAGCTCCACAGGGGAGCCTTCAAGCCTCGCCGCAAGGTGCGGTGATACCGCCGTTTCATACACATACGGACACATCTCGCCAAGTCCCTGCTCTATGCCCGAAACGCTCTTTACCTGCGCCGCGTCCCCCGGGATAAGACTTCCGTCCGCACCGCGTTCGTTTCCGCTCATCGCCGCCTTGAAGTACGCCGCATCAAAACCGCCCTCGCGCAGCTTTTTGAGCAGCAGCGCCGTAACATACGTCTTGCCGATGTCCGTACCCGTGCCGGTGATAAACAGTCCCTTACTCATCATCGCCGCCGCCTTTCGTGTCAAATCCTATCTCGTGCAGCATTTCAATATCCTGCGCTATCTTGTTGCCCGAGGTCGTGAGCATATCGCCCGTTATAGTCGAATTTGCGCCCGACAGAAAAGCCCTCCTGCCGCAGCCGCTCAGAAGATCTCTGCCTGCCGCAAGCCGAATATCCGCCTGCGGAACGATAAAGCGGAACATCGCAACTGTGCGCAGAATATCCTGCTCGCTTATCCTCTGCAAATTTTCAAGCGGCGTGTTTTTTATCGGTATCAGCGCGTTTATCGGTATCGACCTCACGCCCGTTTCAGCCAGCGTCAGCGCCATGTCCAGCCTGTCCTCCCACGTTTCGCCCATGCCGATTATCCCGCCCGAGCAGACCTGAAGACCTGCATTTTTCGCGCGGCGGATACATTCGAGCTTGTCCTCGAACGTGTGCGTCGTGCAGATGTTTGGGAAGTTGCGCCGCGATGTCTCAATGTTTGCGTGATAGCGCACCACGCCTGCCTCCTTGAGCCTGAAAAACTGCTCCTGCGTCAGCAGCCCGTGCGATGCGCAAAGCTTCAGACTGCTTTTTTCGCTCATCAGCCTGTACGCCGCCACAGCCTTTTCAAAGTCCTCTCCTGTAAGCGTCCTGCCTGCCGTGACCACCGAAAATCTGTGAACTCCCTTTTTCTCGTTGTACAAGCACTCGTCAAGTATCCTGTCTGCATCGAGGAATCCGTACTCCGCGATACCTGTGCAGTGGTGTGCCGACTGTGCGCAGAACTTGCAGTTTTCCGAGCAGCGTCCGCTTCTGCCGTTGATTATGCTGCAAAGATCGGCACGCTCGCCGCAGAAATGCCTGCGCAGCATATCCGCACCCTCGCAAAGCCCGTCAAGTCCGCAGGTCACCATAAACCCAAGGTCATCATCTCTGCCAAGCCGCCTACCGCTTATTATCTCCCTTGCAAGATGTTTAGGATCATTCATACCGCCATAGCCTCCCTGCGTTTAAGTATCGGTAAAAGCCGTTTTCCAAGCACGGCTGATAATATGCAAAGCACAATGTCCCCCGGAACTGCCAGCAAAAAGCAGTACAAAAACAGCGTCCACAGCCCGATAGGCTCACCCAGCCAGAAACGGCATATCGCCCAGTAGTACGCCATTCCCATAGCATACACTATCGCCAGACCGCAAAAGGAGGCGCATAAAAGCCGCTTCATAGTTGCCTTGCCGCCGTGAGCGATTCGCCCCGTCACAAATGTCCCCGCAATAAAGCCGAGCAGATAGCCGAAGGTCGGCTGCACAACATAGCTCAATCCGCCGCCCCCCGTGAACACAGGCACGCCCGCAAGCCCGATAAGCACATATATCCCGACCGCTAACGCACCCTGAAAACCGCCAAGCAGTATCCCCGCAAGCGTGGTGCATAAAAACTGCAGCGTAAACGGGCAAACGCTGATCGGTATCTTTATGTACGCCCCCGCGGTTATAAGCGCCGCGAAGAACGAAACCATTATCATATCCCTTGTCTTGATGTCACTCACTCCTTTGCCGATATTGAGTATACCACACTCTCTTCATATTGTCAACCCATAACAAAAGTTGCGGTATACAATTTGGACAAAAAAGCATATAAAAAAACCGGCACCCTCACGCAGCAGGGGAGCCGGGATTTATTTATTTTCGTCATCATCAATAGAATGGATAATAGAGAGTATCTGCTGCTGCTTTTCGACAGGCAGCTGCAGGAATTTCTTTTCAAACTCATATCCGTGCATCACCAGCGAGGTGAGCGTCAAACCGTTGTCACAAGCAGCCTGTTTCATCTCATCGCGCATACCCTTTGGCACGCGCAGCGATAGCGAGTCGGTCTTTTCGGCGCGGCAGGCATTGTTGTCAGCAATGTTTTTCTTTCGCGCACATTCGCTGCAAAGCGACAGCTTGCTGTCAGCATAAAACCACTTGCCGCACACTTCACACTTATTTTCAAAAGGAACTTTTTTGTAGTCATAGCCTCTTGCCTTGCGCTTTTCATAGGAACGGTGCTTTGTGTCAGCCGTGTTAAGAGCCTTGCAGTCGTTGCAGAGTCCGCCCCTGTTGACGTGCGCAACATACGTTTTACCGCATCTTGTACACTTGACCAGATGTTCAGCCAGCGCCCTCACCCCCTTAAAAACTATGTAACCATAATAACACAACATACCGAAAAAATCAATACAAATAATGCCGTTAACAATTTGTTAATAAGAACAGCTACTGTTCTTTGCAAGAACAGTATTTTTACATAAATATCCATAAAATTAGTGCATATCGCACAATCGTAAGCGCACGCAGCACCGCCATTTGTTGCAGAATGTAGAAAATCAGCCTCAAAACCTTGATTTTTCAGACGTAGTATGCTACAATCAACACAACGAAAAAACCACAAGAACAAACAAAAAAGACCAAGCCTTGCCGCGCGGCAGACAAAAAAGAGAGGACTGATTCAAGTGACAGATTTTATTGTTAAGAATTCATCAGGTACATTCAGGGCAAATTCGTTTGAGCGCCTGCTTATGCAAAGGGTCATCTGCATCGAGGGCGATATAACCAATGAGTCCGCGCAGGAAATTGTCCGTCAGCTGCTCGCGCTCGACCTTGAGAGCAGCGATAATATCACCCTTTTGATAAACTCGCCCGGCGGTTCGGCAAGCGGCGGTATGGCAGTGGTCGATACCATTCGCGTTATGCGCTCAAAAGTCATCGCAGTATGCACAGGCATCGCTTACAGTATGGCTGCCGCGATTTTCGGCTGCTGCCGCCGCAGGATAATGCTTGAACAATCATCGCTGATGATACACAGCGGATTTCATTTTGGTGTCGTAAAGGGCGGCGAGCGCGATGTTGAGGCTATGTGCGATGATGTAAGGCGCGCACGCGAGAGCTACTACAAGGTCATCGCCGACATCTGCCACAAAAGTGTCGATGAAATATCACAGTACTGTTCATCTGATTTCTTTATGGACTCGCAGCAGGCTGTTGTGTTCGGACTTGCCGATGAGGTCGCCAAAGACCTTGCCGTATTAAGGGAGGGATCTTGATGGATCGTTTTATCCTTTCGCAGAATCATACTCTTGCGTATGATGATGACTGCCTCAATCATAACGTCTGCGTTGTTGGCTCACCCGGCTCGGGCAAATCCAGCTGTTACGAGATGGTCAATATAGCACAGGGCATAAAACTGGGTCACAGCCTTGTCATAACCGATACCAAAGGCGATATGCTCGCGTATTTCGGGAATTACCTGAAAAGCTGCGGCTACAATATAAAAGTGCTCGACCTCATAGACCTTTCGCGTTCTGACTGTTACGATCCGCTTGCGTATGTCACATCCGAGCGCGATGTGCTGACCGTGTCCGAGGTGCTGTGCGGCAGACAGTCATTTCACGATCCCTATTGGGACGATATGGCAAAGTATCTTTTCCAGTCTATGTGTGCCTATATCTGCCTTGAACAGCACGAACTCCCCAAAAACTTTGATTCCGTTATAGAAATGTTCATGCACGAGTTTGCGGGTGATGATAAGCACAAGGATAACACTTTTGAGCAGATCATGCAGAGCCTTGCCTTGCAAAAGCCCTATTGCCTTGCCGCAAGGGCGTACAATATGTACAGTAAGGTCAAGACCTCCGATACAACAACAGGCTGTATCCTTTCGTCATTAAGTCACAAGCTGCTGCCGCTTGTAAGTAAAGAAGTAAGCTTCCTTACGCGCTTCAACGATATCGACCTCAGAACGATCGGTGATAAAAAAACAGCCGTGTTCGTCTGCATCAGCGATAACGACAGGTCAATGGACAAGCTCGGCAGTATGTTTTTCACACAGCTTATAAATGTCCTTGTATCCCATGCCGATAAAGACTTCACACCTCACCGCCTGCCCATCCCCGTAGATATCCACCTTGACGATTTCGGCACGCACATCGTTATCCCCTCATTTGAGAATATCATAGCGACCGTGCGAAGCCGCGGCATCTCTATCAGTATCATCCTTCAGTCCTTCAGCCAGCTCAATGAAAGGTACGGCGAAAGCGCACAGACCATGATCGCCTGCTGTGATACCCTGTTGTACTACGGCGGCAACGATGTGTTTACCGCAGAGCAGATAGCAAAGCGCACAGATACCACCACAAGCGATGTCCTCAGCCTTGCAAGGCATAAAGTGTGGGTCATACGCCGCTGCTTCAGACCCGTGCTCGACAGCGCCTTTCACATATCCCTGCACCCCGATTTTGACAAGTTCTCCATCAGCTCGGGCAGGATATATAAGCACACCCCCGTTAAACACAAAAGGTCATCAAGGAAAAGAAGCCCCGTATCATTTTCCTTTGATAAGCTCCTCTCCGCCGATGCTTTTGACAGGACCATGATGAATGATCTTATAAAAGCATCGGGCTCACCGAACGTATTGAACCGCAAGTCTTTGAAACTTTGCGGCAATATCTGCTATGCCGATCTTTACAGCATCGGCGCAAAGAACGTGCTGTGCCTCTTTGAGAGCCGCAAGCAGCTCTTTGACGAGCTGTACTACCGCACGATCATCGAACCTTTAAAGCGCAAGTTTGATCACCGTGCAGATCACGTGATACTTGTAAGCTATTCGGGATTTGTCGATCAGGAGTATAGCTTTGCCAACAAGTTCGGCGTAGTACCTCTGACCCGTGAGGGCTTTGAGCAGGGGATATTCCAAATGGATTTCATCGCCCGTATAAACCCCCGCGTGACCAAGCTGTAAATACCGCAAAAACGCATAATGCCCTCCCATATCTTTTCGGATGGCTTTTTCCGCCGTGTTGACAAACCCGCGCCCATAGAGTATACTATTAACAAAAACCGATAAAGGAGGATAATTATGGACGCTGAAAAAATGCAGTGGACGCGCCGCCCGCTTGACTGCAAAGTTACTGCACAAACAGTCGAGATAACCACAAAGCCGCACACAGACCTTTGGCAAAGGACCTATTATCATTTCCGCAACGATAACGCCCCCCTGCTTCAAATGAAAACCGATGAAAAGTTCTTCTCGTTTATCGTTAAGACCGATTTCACTCAAAGCAGCCACCGCTTTGACCAGTGCGGAATAGTGATGTACCTCGACAGCGAGAACTGGCTCAAAGCCTCTGTCGAGTACGAGAACGAGAGCTTTGCCCACCTCGGCTCCGTTGTCACCAATCACGGCTACTCCGATTGGGCAACGACAGCAATTTCCGCAGACGTAAAAACTATGTGGTACCGCCTCAGCCGCCGCGAAGACGACTACTGCATCGAATGCTCGCGCGACGGCATTGCCTTTTCCCAGATGCGTGTCTGTCATATGTGGGAGGGCGCGGGCGAAATAAGCTTCGGCATCTATGCCTGCAGCCCCGAGGATTCGTCCTTCAAAGCCGTCTTTACCGATATGCAGATGACTCCATGCGCGTGGAAAGCCCACGACGGTCAGCAGCCCGACAGCTGCAAATGACCGCTATAAAAGCAAAGCCCGGGAACATTTTCGCTCCCGGGCAGTTTTGTTATCTGTATGCTTTATGCAGCAGCTTCGGACTTTTCCGACTTCTTCTTTCTGAGGAATACGAAGTATCCGATGATCGAGCCAAGTACAAGGTCGCTTACCATTCCGTGCAGTACCGATGTCAGTACGATCTTTTTGGTAACTATAAGTGAGATAGTCATTCCAAGCAGAGTGAATGCTCCAACGAATACCGCCAGGAAAATAAAGAACTTTACAAGTCTTGCCTTCTTCTCTGCCTCTGCTGCCTTAGTGATGTTTGTGTTTGTGTTTTCCATGATTTTTTCCTCCTGTTTTTTGTTTTTGATTTTTGTTTTTGATTTTTGTTTTTCTCTCTCGGTGTGACTATATCATAACACCCTCCAAAGCGTTTTTCAATATTCAGAATAGATGTATTTTGTAGTAAAAACTACACCCTTACCCCTGCCTGTCGATTAAACTACACACCGCCCCTGAATTGTCGCATAACGGTCTGAGATGACCGCTTCCTTTGTGCCCCTTTTGCGTTTTTCATTTAGTTAGTTCGGTAAACCAGTATTTGTACTATTATCAAATCAGTAGAGGTATGCCCGAAGGGGTTTTAGGGGGCGACCGGAAAGCCCCCTAAACAAGAGCCATCCAATCCGCCTTTTTGCAGGCGGATTGCGGGAAAATGGCGGGCGTATTCTCCGTAGGGGCACGCCCTCTCTTGCAGGGCTTAGCAAGGCGCAGCCTTGGTAAACCTCATTTCAAACAGTCCACAGGACTGTTTGAAATTCAC
>CADAEJ010000048.1:0-16756 GCA_902786965.1 uncultured Ruminococcus sp.
CTTGCCGAGCTTGCCCTCGATGATCTTGATCTTTACCTGCTCAGGCTTGTTAGCCATCTTAGGATCGTCAGCCATCTGTGCGAGCTGGATCTTCTTCTCTTCCTCAAGAGCGTCAGCAGGAACAGCAGCTCTGTTGAGGTAAGATGGGTTCATAGCTGCGACCTGAAGTGCGCAGTCCTTACCAGCTGCAAGCAGATCAGCATTGTCAGCTGCGATGTCAGACTCGAGCTTTACGAGAACAGCAATGCTTCCGCCGCCGTGAACGTAAGGAACGAGGATACCCTCAAATCTCTTGAAACGTCTGATGACCATGTTCTCTCTGATCTTGATGAACAGGTTCTGAAGAGCCTCTTCAACAGTTGTGTCACCGCCTGCGATCTTGCAAGCCTTGAGAGCCTCAACATCAGCAGGGTTCTGCTCGATAACAGTCTTTGCAGTTGCAGCAACGAAATCCTTGAACTCCTGGTGCAGCAACGAAATCCTTGAACTCCTGGTTGTTTGCAGCGAAGTCTGTCTCGATGTTTACCTCGAGTACGCAGCCAACGTTTCCTTCAACAACAGCTGTGCAGATACCCTCTGCAGCAACTCTGCCGCTTTTCTTTGCCTGTGTAGCCAGACCCTTCTCACGAAGTACGAGTATAGCCTTGTCCATATCGCCGTCTGTTTCAACAAGAGCCTTCTTGCAGTCCATCATGCCGACGCCTGTTGCTGTCATAAGCTCTTTGATCTCCTGTACAGATACCTTACCCATTTATATTTCCTCCTTGTTTTTATCGTCAAAACAAGGCAGACAAATTATCAAACTTATCTGCCCTGCACATTGTCATAGATTATTCAGCAGTCTCTTCCTCTGCTTCCTCGACCTTCTCGGTCTCCTCATCGCTTGCAGCGTCCTCGCCCTGTCTGCCCTCGATGATAGCGTTTGCCATGCAGCCTGCGATAAGCTTTACAGCTCTGATAGCATCATCGTTGCCCGGGATAACGTAATCAACGTCATCAGGATCGCAGTTTGTATCTACGATAGCAACTACGGGGATACCGAGCTTCTTTGCCTCTGCAACAGCTATCTTCTCTTTTCTTGGGTCAACAACGAAGAGTGCGCCCGGCAGCTTCTTCATGTTCTTGATACCGCCAAGGAACTTTTCAAGCTTGTCGATCTCGAGCTTGAGCTTTGTAACTTCCTTCTTCGGCAGAAGATCAAATGTGCCGTCCTCTTCCATCTTGTTGAGCTGCTCAAGTCTCCTGATACGCTGCTGGATGGTCTTGAAGTTTGTCATCATACCGCCGAGCCATCTTGCGTTTACAAAATGTGCATCAGCTCTTGTAGCCTCTTCCTTTACGGATTCGCTTGCCTGCTTCTTGGTACCTACGAAAAGTACCTCGCCGCCCTGTGCAGCTACGTCACGGATAAACATATAAGCCTCTTCGAGCTTCTTTACCGTCTTCTGCAGGTCGATGATGTAAATGCCGTTTCTTTCTGTGAAAATGTACGGTGCCATTTTCGGGTTCCATCTTCTTGTCTGGTGACCAAAGTGTACACCTGCTTCAACACCTGCTTCAAGAAGCTGCTTCATTGATACTACTCCCATTGTAGTAACCTCCTGTTTGGTTTTTTGTTCGCCTTGCGGCGTGCTTATTTCCTCCGAGCCGCTTGACTTGCCTCCACCCGAGTCACCTCGGGACCAACGGCAAAAACGAGCCCGTGCGAATTGCTTTAATATTATATCACATCTTTATACGCTTTTCAAGTCCTTGTGGGATATTCATTTCAACAAATTTTCGACAAGACAGCTTCTTGTTTTTGTTGAAATCGTCTTTTCCTCGAAATCCACAAGAATAATATCCTCGCCGATAAGCTCGATGTCGCTGCACTTGATAACGATATCCTCGTCGCGCCCCATCAGCCCGAAGGCGCGCGCCTTGCCATAGACGATAAGCGAAACTATCCTCCCGTTCACCGAGTCGAGCTCTATATCGTCAACGTAGCCTATTTTCAGTCCTGTGCGCAGGTTTACGACCTCTTTGCTGCGTAAACCCGAAAAGCTGCATATCATAGTCATCACCCCGTAACAACTATATATGCAGCTTTGAGCCTGTACTATTCGCAATTTCCCGCGCAAATGCATTGAAATACTCCGCATTGTCATATCTGACCGCATTTGCGAGGCATATGATAAAATTACTGTTGCTTGGTCTTTTGTTGTCTGTTATGACACTTCCCATAATGTGTGCGAGCGCTTCGGGGTCGCCGTTTTTCCAGTAGCTTTCGATACTTATGCGTATGGAGTGCTCGACGCTTTTTGCGGAAGTATCGTTCTTTTCGGCAATGCGGCGGTAAACATCACCGTGCATATTCACTTTCAGGTGCGGTTCAAACAGCAGGTACATTACAGCCTCTCTGATGTATCTGCTGCCTCGCTGCCTGGTGTTGTGCCCCAGCGAGTGGAGTATATCGTTTATCTCGCCGGAGATGTGAGCCATAAAGTCTTTGAGATCGACGGGAGCGGTGTTCATCGCCTCAAATATGTACCTGACTATCTGCTCGGTGTTATACGGATACTGATGGTTTTCGCATATGCCAAGCTCTGTCAGGTGCTTTATTTCCTGCGGATCTTCATAGGTGTAGATGTTCACAAGCTTTTGTGGGATCACTTTATATTTTGTACCCTCACACAATTTGCTTATCGCACCCAGATCCAGCTTGCTTGAGTTGAATATCACGAGGTCAGGGCTGTTTTGTATAGCCGCAATGCTTATATCTATCTCGTCATTTTTGCAGGTCATATATGCAATGCCGGCCTTTTTCAGTTCGCTGATAAGCTCATTATGCTGCCCTGCATAGTCCTGCGCGATAAGTACAAGGTACATCTGATTATATCCTTTATCATTTGATTTAACTGTGATAAATTATATTAAATTGTATATAGCACTTCAAACTGCGAACACCAGTGTTAATAATAAATACACATCAAGTTCACCCAAAAGCACAATTCCTGCCCTTGCCGCGCAGATTTGAGTCGCAAAATGCAACGCAATGGCCTGATGCCGCTATCCGCATTCAGAATTGTGCTTTTACCTTGTCAAGTGCTGATTTTTCAAGCCTTGATACCTGCGCCTGTGAAATGCCTATCTGCTTTGCGACCTCCATTTGTGTGCGTCCTTTGAAAAAGCGCAGATACAGTATCTTTTTTTCGCGCGGCGCAAGCGATGCAAGGGTCTGCTTTACCGCAAGCTCGTCAAGCCAGGTCTTGTCATCGCAGCTGTCTTTCAGCTGGTCTACCACATACAGCGTGTCGCCTGCCTCGGAGTATACAGGCTCGTACAGCGAAACAGGCTCGCTTACCGACTCCATCGCCGTAACGATATCGGCGCGGCTCTCGCCTGTTTCCTCGGCTATCTCGGTGGTGGTAGGCTCGCGGTTCAGGCGCTCGGTGAGCTTTTCTCTTGCAAGCATTGACTTGTACGCAAGGTCGCGCAGGGAACGGCTGACGCGCACGGGCTGAAAATCGCGCAGATAGCGGCGCACTTCACCTGCTATCATAGGGTGCGCATAGGATGAGAACTTGACCTCGAATTTGGGGTCAAAGTTGTCGATCGCCTTTATCAGCCCCACTACGCCCACCTGAAACAAGTCGTCTGCCGAATCGCATCTGCCCGTGAACCTCTGCAAAACGCTCAATACCAAGCGAAGATTGCCGTTTATCAGCTCCTCGCGGGCTTTTTTATCGCCCTGCCGCACACGCTTTAAAAGCTCAAGCTTTTGTTCCTCTGAAAGCACCTTCAGTTCGTTTGTGTTCACACCGCTTATCTCGACCTTGCCGTACTGCATATCCTATCACCCCAACGGAAAATATGTACATCGGCAGGTGCGCCTGTTAAGAGTATCTCCGATTTGTACAAGGTTATACATACGCTACGGTGATTTTTGCTGAAAAGGTTATAATTCGACAAATCCGTTGACAAACAGATACGAATGTGGTATAATTTTTTTAGTTAGATAGGAGGCTGAAAATGGATACAAGAGTGGCTGTCATGGCAGTCATTGCGCAAAGCTGTGATTCGGCTGAACAGATAAACTCTATTCTGCACGACTACCGCGAGTACATTATCGGCAGAATGGGTGTGCCGTACAGGGACAGAGGCGTGAATATCATAAGTGTTGCACTTGATGCTCCGCAGGATAAGATAAATTCCCTTGCAGGCAAGATAGGCAGGCTGGACGGCGTTACCGCAAAGACGCTTTATTCGGCAGGTTGAAAGTGAAT
Source organism: uncultured Ruminococcus sp. (assembly GCA_902786965.1). Lineage (GTDB taxonomy): Bacteria > Bacillota > Clostridia > Oscillospirales > Ruminococcaceae > Hominimerdicola. Next base: position 4,266 of record CADAEJ010000048.1, read on the forward strand.
ATTATTTATCTCCTGACGCTGAAATTCTATTGAGGCGAAAGCTTGATAACTGAAAGTGAAACAAGGGCAAAGTGGAGTCCTTTGTATTCGCATTGTGGGCAGTTTATCCGTCGGGATGAGCTGTTTTTTTGATTTTGACAGAAAGGCGGAAATGCTATGGGACTTAATGATATACCCTCGGGTGAAAGAGTGCATATCGGATTTTTCGGCAGACGCAATGCGGGCAAATCAAGCATCGTAAATGCCGTTACAAATCAAGGGCTGTCGCTTGTTTCGGACGTTGCGGGAACGACTACCGACCCCGTGTACAAGGCGATGGAGCTGCTGCCTATCGGACCTGTTGTAATTATCGACACAGCGGGCTACGACGACGAGGGCATACTTGGCGAGATGCGTGTGAAAAGCACAAGGCAGGCGCTCAACCGTACCGACATCGCGGTGCTTGTTGTTGACGCAACGCTCGGGATGGGCGAGTGCGAAAAAGAGCTTACGGAACTTTTTGCTCAAAAGCAGATACCGTACATTGTCGCCGTGAACAAGACCGACATAGCAGGTGCGGATATGCAGGACGACAGAAGTGTGCTTGTCAGCGCAAAAACGGGCGAGGGCATTTTCGAGCTTAAAGAAAAGCTCGGTGCGCTTGCAAAGCTGCCCGCGCGTGATGTGCGCCTTATAGGTGACAAGCTGCAAAGAAATGACCTTGTTGTGCTTGTTGTGCCTATCGACGAGAGTGCGCCTAAGGGCAGGCTCATACTTCCGCAGCAGCAGACGATACGGGATATCCTCGACGCAGATGCCTGCGCGGTAGTCGTCAAGGATACCGAGCTTGCGGATACTATCGCGGCGCTTGGTAAAAAGCCAAAGCTGGTCATTACCGACAGCCAGGCATTCGCGAGTGCAAACAAGCAGACTCCGAGCGATATAATGCTCACCTCGTTTTCTATCCTTATGGCGAGGTACAAGGGCTTTCTTGATACCGCAGTCGATGGAGCTGTCGCTATCGACAGGCTCAAGGACGGCGATAAAGTGCTTATCAGCGAGGGCTGCACTCACCACAGGCAGTGCGGCGACATCGGTACGGTCAAGATACCTAACTGGCTGAAAAAGCACACGGGCAAAAATGTCGAGATACACACTACATCGGGCAGAGAGTTTCCCGAAGACCTTTCACCCTATGCGCTGGTCATCCACTGCGGCGGCTGTATGCTGACACCAAAGGAGATGACCTACCGTATGAAGTGCGCGCTCGACCAGGGAGTTGCGTTTACAAACTACGGCGTGGCTATCGCGCATATGACAGGCATACTCAAACGCAGCGTGGAGATTTTCCCGCATCTTTATGAAAAATTGTGAGTGATAAAAATGAACAATACCGAGCTTATAGATATACTTGAAAAGAATAGACATCTGGACGCGGAGCAGTGGATACAGCTGTTTGACACCTTTACTGATGACGACAGGGCATACGCTGCGCAAAGAGCATCGCTCACCGCAGCGGAGCAATTCGGGAAAAATGTTTTTATCCGCGGCATCGTCGAGTTTTCAAACGTGTGCAAAAACGACTGCCTTTACTGCGGCATAAGAAGATCAAATGCAAACTGTGAACGCTACCGCCTTACCAAAGAGCATATACTTGACTGCTGCGATGCAGGCTACGAGTACGGCTTCCGTACCTTTGTACTGCAAAGCGGTGAGGACAAAAGCTACTCGACAGATGTGCTTTGCAGCATAGTTTCTGATATAAAAAAAGCTCACCCCGACTGCGCGGTAACGCTTTCGGTAGGCGAGCTTGAATATGATGACTACAAGCGGCTCTTTGATGCAGGTGCAGACAGGTATCTGCTGCGTCACGAAACGGCAAACGAGGAGCATTACGGCAAGCTGCACCCGAGCGAAATGTCCTGGGCGCACAGAATGAAATGTCTTGAGCAGCTCAAAGAGATAGGCTACCAGACAGGCTGCGGAATGATGGTCGGCTCGCCGTTTCAGACAAGCGCGCATCTTGCGGAGGATATGCTCTTCCTTGAGCGTTTCAAGCCCGAGATGATAGGTATGGGACCGTTCCTGCCGCATAAGGATACTCCTTTCAGGGACGAGCCTGCGGGAAGCTTTGAGCTGACGCTGCTGCTCATAAGCCTTTGCAGACTGATGCTGCCCGATTGCCTTATCCCTGCGACAACTGCGCTGGGGACGATAAGGCCCGACGGCAGAGAAAAGGGAGTGCTTGCAGGTGCTAATGTCATTATGCCCAATCTTTCGCCGACAGATGTGCGCAAGAAATATCTGCTGTATGACGGCAAGATATGCACGGGTGACGAATCCGCACAGTGCAGAGCCTGCCTTGAAAGGCGTATGGAGTCGATAGGATATAAGGTCGTAATTTCAAGAGGAGATCATAAGAGTTATGATAAAGATAGCAGTTTACGGTAAGGGCGGCATAGGTAAGTCAACGACCGTTTCAAATCTGGCAGTCGCACTTGTCAGACGGGGCTTGAGGGTTATGCAGATAGGCTGTGATCCCAAGGCTGATTCGACATCGCTGCTCAACGGCGGCAAGAGGATAAAGACTGTGCTTGACCTTGTGCGTGAAAGAGGTGACAAGTTCACACTCGAGGATATGGTAACGGTCAGCGAGGACGGTGTTTTCTGCGTTGAGGCAGGCGGTCCTATCCCGGGGCTCGGCTGCGCGGGACGCGGCATTATTGCGGCGCTTGAAAGACTTGAAAAAAAGGGCGCATATGAAAAATACAAGCCTGATGTAGTGCTTTACGATGTGCTTGGCGATGTGGTTTGCGGCGGCTTTTCAATGCCTATGCACAAGGGCTATGCGCAAAAGGTCTTTATAGTCACCTCGGGTGAGAAAATGGCTTGCTACGCTGCGGCAAACATCGCTATGGCGATAGAGAATTTCAAGGGCAGAGGATATGCACAGCTTGGCGGATTGATCCTTAACAGGCGAAATGTAGAGGACGAGCTTGAAAATGTGCTTGAGATCGCAAAGGATTTTAACACCTCTATTGTCGGTGACCTTGAACGCAGCAGGCTCGTGCAGGAGTGTGACAGGCTTGGCACAACGGTAATGAACAAGTACCCTGACAGCGATATGGCAAAGCAGTATTTAAAGCTTGCAGATGAGATCATGAAAGGTTTTGAGTGATATGCTGAAAAAAGCAGGCGGTGAAATAACAGCTCCCATCGGGATAAAGATCTCGCAGGCGAGCTTTCCGCGCCCGTTCGATACGGGACTTGAATACAGTCCGCCCGCACGCGGCGACTGGAACATAGTTCATATGGGACTGCTGATACCGCAGTCACATCAGATATATTTCTGCGCGCAGGGCTGTCTGCGCGGCGTTGTGCAGACTACTGCCGAGATGGACGCGATGGACAGGCTCTCTTGGGCGTATCTTTGCGACGAGGACTACGCCGACGGCAGTATGGAGTACAACATCATCGACTCGGTTGCTGAGGTCATCAAGCGAATGAAAGAGCGTCCGCCGTGCATACTTGTTTTTCTGAGCTGTATGCATCTTTTCGCGGGTGTTGATTTTGATATGATTATCGACGAGCTTGAAGGCAGGTTCGGCGGGATAGATTTCGTCAAGTGCTATATGACACCGACAATGCGCTTCAGCGGGCTTGCACCTGTGCCGACTATGTACAGGCAGATGTTTGTCCCCCTGCGTGAGTGCGAAAAGGACGGCGGCGTAAACATCATCGGCTACAACTGGGCGATAGATGATGACTGCGAGCTTGTGCGGATAATAAAAAGCGCAGGCGTGACGCTTCGTCAGCTGCCCGAGCTAACAAGCTATGCACAGTATCTTGAAATGGCAAGGTCGGATATAAACATTACGATCATACCCGAGGCTGCTGCTGCGGCGGCAGACCTTGAACAGCGGCTGGGGCAGAAGCATCTGTACCTGCCTGTGAGCTGGGATCCTGAAAAGATAACCGATAACTACCAAAAGCTGTGTGAGCAGCTTGGCATACAAATGCCCGATCTTTCACAAGATATGGCGCAGGCAAAAGCTGCGCTTGAAAATGCGGCAGGGCTGCTTGACGGCAGACCCGTTGCAGTGGACTTTATGGCGGCGCATAAGCCGTTTGAGCTTTGCAGGCTCTTGCTTGAACACGGGTTCAACGTGACAAGGCTTTTTGTTGATGTTATAAGCGGTGAGGACGAGCAGGCGTTTGAGTTTATCAGGCGCAGCTATCCCGAGTTTGAGATATATCCGACAGTTAATTCGTCAATGCGCTTTTTTGCAAGCTCGGAGCAGACACAGAACGAGTACCTTGCAATTGGTCAGAAGGCAGCGTACTTCTGCTGTACCGATCACTTTGTTGATATTGTCGGCGCAAAGGATATGTACGGCTTTGACGGCATAAAAAAGCTTGCGGCGCAGATCGCTGACGCGCATCAGAACGCAAAGGACAGAAAAACTGTTATACAGCATAAGGGAATGGGGTGCCAAAGCTGCCTATGATACACTACGCAAGAATAATATCCTGCTACACAGCAGACACCTCGGGCGTTTGCTCTGCGCTGTACGAGCTTGGCGGAATGGTGGTCGTTCACGATGCATCGGGCTGCAATTCAACATACGCTACGCACGACGAGCCGCGCTGGTACGATATGGACAGTATGATCTACATTTCGGGACTTACCGAGATAGATGCGGTAATGGGTAATGACGATAAATTCATTGACGATGTGTGTGAGTCTGCTCAAAGGCTAAAGCCGAAGTTTATAGCGATCTGCGGTTCGCCTATGCCTGCGATGACGGGTACTGACTTTGATGCGCTTGCAAGCATTATCGAACAAAAAAGCGGCATACCCACATACGCTATGCATACCAACGGAATGAAAAGCTACCTTGTGGGTGCATCACAGGCGTTTGAGATGCTCGCGCGCAATTACTGCGCAGGGAGCGGCAAGACAAAAAACGCAGTCAATATCCTCGGCGCGACACCGCTTGATATCTCGCGGCAGGAGATCGTTGATTCGATATGGGGCTGGCTCGAAAGGTCGGGCTTTGAAAGAGGCTGCTGTATGGCTATGGGCGGCACCCTGGAGGACTTGCAGACCGCGGGCGATGCGGTGTGCGATCTGGTCATTTCGTCCAGCGGACTTGCGGCGGCAAAGGTCCTGAAAGAGAGGTTCGGCATACCATACGTTGTCGGTCTGCCGTTCGGGGAAGAGTATGCAGATGCTTTGAGGTCTGACATCGTGCGTGCGGCAGCCGATAAGACGGACATAGTTTCCTGCGCGCTGCGCGGTGAGATCTCCGATGACTGCGATACGGTCGTGGTCGGCGAGAGCGTTTATGCAGGCTCGGTCGCAAGGGCGTTTGAAATGCAGACGGGCAGGCGCGCAAGGGTCATCCACACTCTCGATACGAGCAGCGAGCTTATCGCCCGTGCAGACAAAAGCATCGCTGACGAGGATAAGCTTGAGCAGGAGTTTGCAGGCTGCACGCTGGTGATCGCAGATCCGCTTTTCAAGCCGATAGTCAGCGAAACAGCGAAGTTTGCACCTCTGCCGCACGAGGCTTTTTCAGGCAGGTGCTTCAGAAAAAGTATCCCCGATCTTGTGGATAAAAAACTGAAATTGGAGTTTTGATATGATTAAAATTGCGATATACGGAAAGGGCGGCATCGGCAAATCGACCGTCACGGCTAACCTTGCGGCTGCGTTTGCGGTGCTTGGCAAAAGGGTCATACAGATAGGCTGCGACCCCAAAGCCGATTCGACTATAAATCTGCTCGGCGGCGAGCCGCTTACACCTGTGATGAACTATCTGCGTGAGCATGATGAACCGTCAAGCATCGAGGAGATATCAAAGGTCGGCTACAAGGGCATTTTGTGCATTGAAACGGGCGGACCTACACCCGGTCTTGGCTGCGCAGGGCGCGGTATAATCACCACGTTCAACCTGCTTGAAGGCTTTGAGCTTTACAAAAAGTACAAGCCCGATGTAGTGCTTTACGATGTGCTTGGCGATGTTGTCTGCGGCGGCTTTGCAGCACCGATAAGAGAGGGCTACGCCTCGCAGGTGCTTATAGTTACCTCGGGCGAAAAAATGGCTCTGTATGCGGCGAACAACATCAACAGCGCCGTGAAGAATTTTGAGGACAGAAGCTACGCAAAGGTGCGCGGAATAGTTTTCAATCGGCGCAACGCTCCGAACGAGGAGGAAAAGGTAAAAGAATTTGTCCAAAAAAATGGACTTGAAATAGTTGCAGATATTCCCCGTTCGGATGACATCATAAAATATGAGGATATGGGCAGAACAGTCGTGGAGGGCGACGCGCAGCTTGACGTTTCAAAGCGCTTTTTAGCCCTTGCACAGCTGCTTATAGATGAGGATAAAGATGATGAATAACGCATTTTACATAACCGCAGGCGAGCTTGCGCAAAAGGGCTTTGAGAACACCCCTGACGAGCTGATGAGCGCAAAGCACCTGATATATTCTTCGCCCGCAACGCTGGCTTTCAACTCGCCCGGTGCGCAGGGCTTTGGTGTCAAGCGGGCAGGTCTTGCGATACCGGGTTCTGTGATGCTGCTCGTTTCGCCGGGCTGCTGCGGAAGAAATACAACGATGCAGTCGCGCCTTTGCGGCTACCAGGACAGATTTTTCTATCTGCTGCTGGACGATACGGATATCGTCACGGGCAGACATCTCACGAAGATCCCCGAGGCAGTAAAGGAGGTCTTTGAGTTCTGCGACAAAAAGCCCAGCGCGGTGATGATCTGCATAACCTGCGTTGATGCGCTGCTCGGAACGGATATGGAAAGAGTCAGCCGCAAGTGCGAGGAGCTGGCTGGTGTGCCTGTCGTGCCGTGCTATATGTACGCGCTGACAAGAGAGAAAAAGCTGCCGCCGATGGCTGCTGTGAGAAAGGCTGTGTACTCGCTTTTAAAGCCGCAGAAGCGCCATAGCGATGCGATGAATATCCTCGGCTTTTTCGCGCCTCTCAATGACGACAGCGAGATATACGAGCTGCTGACGAAAGCTGGTATAAAGCATATCCGCGAGATATCGCGCTGCGAGGATCTTGCGCAGTACGAAGAAATGTCGCAGGCGAATTTTAACCTTGTGCTCAACTCAGAGGCGCGCTATGCGGCGCAGCAGATGGAGGAAACACTGGGGATCCCGTACATCGAGATGATGCGAATGTATCACATCGACAAGATACACAATCAGTATATGTCGCTTGCAAACGCGATAGGTGTGACGTTCGATGACAGCGCGCACTATGAGGCTGCGAAAAAAGCGATAGATGACTTCAGGCAAAAGCACGGCGAACTGAACTTTGCAATAGGGGAGTTCCTCAACGCGGACTCGTTTGAGCTTGCGTGGGCGCTGCTAAGCTATGGCTTCGGCGTTTCGGAAATATACGGAACTGTCGGCGAGCGCAACTTTGTGTTTGTCAAAGCGATCGCAAGGCTGAGCCCCGAAACGAAGATATTCTCAAACCTTTCGCCGACAATGCTCGACTACGAGCCGAGCGGCAAAAAAATAGATGCATGTATCGGCAACGATGCGGGCTACTACCACGCAGGCGTACCGACAGTCGATTGGAACGAGGAGCGTCAGCCGTTTGGCTACGCAGGTCTGCGCTTGCTGCTTGAGCAGCTTGACGGTGCGCTGAAAGGAGATGCAAAATGAAGAATCTGTTGAAACTCCTTTCGCCGTTTGCACCCGATCAATCAGGTGCAGTAGGCGTGCTTTACGAGCTTGGCGGACTTGTGGTGATCTGCGATGCGGGCGGCTGTGCAGGCAACATCTGCGGATTTGACGAGCCGCGCTGGTTTACAAAAAAGAGTGCCGTGTTCAGCGCAGGACTGCGTGATATGGACGCTATCCTCGGACGCGATGACAAGCTTATCGAAAAGACTGCTCGCGCTGTCGGGCAGACGCAGGTGAAGTTCACCGCTGTCGTGGGAACGCCCGTGCCTGCGGTCATTGCGACCGATTACCGTGCGCTGAAAAGAATGGCTGAAAATAAGACGAGCCTCCCTGCTATCTGTGTTGACTGCACGGGTACGCGCCTTTACGATGATGGCGAGGAGAGGGCTTATCTTGAGCTGCTCAGGACCTTCTCCACAAAAGAATATGAAACCGAAAAAGGCAAGGTCGGCATTATCGGCTGTACACCGCTCGCCAGCGGATATATGACCGAGAAGATCTTTAAAGGCGAGTATGGAAACGGCGCTGTTACATTCGGTATGGGCAGCGGTGTCGAAGACATCTCAAAAGCTTCACAGTGCGAAAAGAATATAGTCGTTTCAACGGGAGGCATAAAGGCTGCCGAATATCTGAAACAGCGCTTTGGTATCCCGTTCGAGACGGATTTCCCTGTTACCGAGGCTATGCAAAAGGTGATTGCGCACGATTTTAGCGGCAAGAAAGTGCTTGTTGTTCATCAGCAGTTTGCGGCGAACAAAATGCGAAAGCTGCTCAAGGAAAGGTTTGACTGCACAGTAGATGTCGCCACATTTTTCAAGCTGTTTGACGAGTTCGCACAGCAGGGCGATGAACATCTTTCCGATGAGGAGCAGCTCGTGCGCAAGGTCAGCGAGGGCGGCTACGATGCGGTCATCATCGACAGCATCTGCAACCGCGCACTAAAGGGATATCGCGGCGAGCTTATCGACCTGCCGCACTTTGCGGTGTCGGGCAGGCTTGACGAAAACGGAGGACAGGTATGCCTTGCTTGATGATAAGACTGTACGGGATAGTGCAGGGCGTTGGCTTTCGCCCGTTCGTTTCGCGCGCGGCTGATTCGCTCGGCGTTGTGGGAACGGTTGCGAACAAGGGCTCGTATGTCGAGATATTTGCAAAGGCAGACGCGCAGACGCTTGAGCGCTTCGTGCATATCGTGAAAAACGAGACTCCCGAGCGTGCGGTCGTTATCTCCGCAGATGTGAGAGAGATACAGGACACTGATTTTACGTCGTTTGAGATAATCGAGAGCGAGAAAGAATCGGGCGACATATTCGTTTCACCCGACATCGCGACCTGCGATAAATGCAGGCAGGAGCTGTTCGACCCGAGTGACAGACGCTATCTTCACCCGTTTATAAACTGCACCCAGTGCGGTCCGCGCCTGACGATACTTGACTCTATGCCCTATGACAGAGAGCGCACAACTATGAATGATTTCCCAATGTGCGAAAAATGCGCGTACGAGTACACCCACGCGCATACCCGCCGCTACGATGCACAGCCCGTGTGCTGCAATGACTGCGGCCCGCAGGTGTATATCGCCGGCAGGGATATCAAGGGCGCAGATGCGATAACCCTTGCGAGAAAGAGCATTATGAACGGCAGTATAATTGCCGTCAAAGGCATCGGCGGATTTCACCTTTGCTGCGATGCGGCAAACGAGCAGGCGGTCAGCCGTTTGAGAAAACTGAAAAACCGCCCTGCAAAGCCCTTTGCGGTGATGATGAAGGATATGCAGACGCTTGAAAGAGAGTGCGAGGTGAAACCGGGTCAGCAGGAGTTTCTGACAGGCTACCAGAAGCCGATACTGCTGCTTGAAAAAAAGCAGGGCAGACTTGCACCAAGTATCTCGCCCGATAATCCCTCTGTCGGCGTAATGCTGCCGTATGCACCGCTGCAAATGCTGCTGTTTGACTACCCGGATGCAGTGCAGATGACCGACTGCCTCGTGATGACCAGCGGAAACGTTTCGGGTGCGCCGATATGCAGAAATGACGAGGACGCGCAGGAGCAGATAGGTGCTTACTGCGACCTTATCCTCTCGCACGACAGGCGTATACTTATCCGCGCAGATGATTCTGTAATGGACTGGTTTGACGGCAAGCCGTATATGATACGCCGCAGCCGCGGATTTGCACCGCTGCCCGTTATGGTCAGCAAAAAGGCAAGGCTGCAAAGTCTGGCTATCGGCGGCGAGCTGAAAAATACGTTCTGCATAGGCAAAAACGAGCTGCTGTATCTTTCCTCGTATATCGGAGATATGGCGGATATACGCACCGTCTATGCACTCAGGGAATCGGTCGGGAGAATGCAGGAGCTGCTTGAGACACGCGCAGAAAAATGTGTGTGCGATATGCACCCGAAGTACAACACCGTAACAGTCGCGCAGGAAACAGGCTTGCCGCTTGTAAGACTTCAGCATCACTACGCGCACATACTTTCGTGTATGGCTGAAAATGACTGTGATGAAAAGCTTATCGGCGTATCGTTCGACGGTACGGGCTACGGTACTGACGGCACGATATGGGGCGGCGAGATACTGCTTTGCGACACTCACAGCTTTGAGCGCGCGGGCAGCATAAAGCCGTTCAGGCAGGTCGGCGGCGATGCATCTTCAAAAGAGGGCTGGCGCATAGCGGTGCAGCTTATCCGCGACAGCTTCGGCGACGATGCACAGCTCGTTTGTGAAAAGCTTTCGCTGTGTGATAAAAAGACATTCAGACTGCAATCGGTCATGGCTGACAAGGGTATAAACACCGTCACTTCGACCAGCGCTGGCAGGCTGTTTGACGCAGTCAGCGCGATACTCGGCATAAGGCGGTCATCGACCTTTGAGGGCGAAAGCTCGATGTGCCTTGAATTTGCAGCCGAGAGGTTTGAAAAGCAGCAAGCAGAGTGTGAAAAGACAGCCGTTCGTATTGACGGCAGCGGCTTTGAAACGATAGATACGACCTCGCTCGCGGGTGAGATAGCAAGGCGATTTATTGACGGCGAAGGTGCCGACAAGCTTGCCTTTGTATTCCACGCCTCGCTTGCAGACGGTATAGTGAAATGCTGCGAAAGCATCAGTCGGAAAACAGGTGTAAAAAAATGCGCTTTAAGCGGCGGAGTGTTCCAGAACAAGCTGCTTTTAAGGCTGACAAAGCAGCAGCTCGAGGCGCTCGGCTTTGAGGTGCTTATACATTCGCTTGTTCCCGCAAATGACGGCGGCATAGCACTCGGTCAGGCATATTATGCGCTTTGCAATACAGATAATGATAAATGATCAGGAGGTAAAAAATATGTGTGTAGGTTTATCAGCAAAGGTCGTTGACCTTAAAGACGGTACGGCGATAATCGACGCAAGCGGAGCTAAAAGAAGCGTAAGCGCCGATCTTATCGACGACCTGGAAATAGGCGATTACGTTATGGTGCACGCAGGCGTTGCCATCGCAAAGATCACCGATGACGATGCGAGCGAAACTGAAAAAATAATGGAGGAGCTGTAATGGATAGCAATAAAAAAGAGCTTTCTCCCAAGCAGATACTGCAAGGCTATGACGGCAGAAAGCTGCGTATTATGGAGGTCTGCGGCACACACACCCACGAGATATTCCGCCTTGGGATAAGAAAGCTGCTGCCTGAAAGCATCGAGCTTATCTCGGGCCCGGGTTGTCCTGTGTGCGTAACACCTGTGGGATTTATTGACGAGGCGTGCTGCCTTGCGCTTGAAAAGGGGTGCGTTATCTGCACCTTCGGCGACCTTATCAGAGTCCCCGGAACAGAGATGAGCCTTGCAGGTGCAAGGGCACAGGGCGCACAGATAAAGACGGTCTATTCGCCGCTTGACGCGGTAGAACTTGCAAAAAAAGAGCCTGATAAGCAGGTCGTTTTTCTCGCGGTCGGATTTGAAACAACAACTCCGTCAGCCTGCCTTGCGGTAGAAAAAGCAAAGGCGGCAGGCCTTGACAATTTCTCCATTCTGTGTGCAAACAAGACGATGCCGAACGCTTATCAGGCGCTCAAGGGCAGCGCGGACGCTTTTCTTTTCCCCGGGCACGTTAATGCGATAACAGGCAACGCTGCGTGTCGTGAGCTTTGCAAGCAGGGCGTAAGCGGTGTCGTTGCAGGCTTTACCGCAAAGGAACTGCTGACAGCACTTGCAGTCACAGTGACGCTGCTGCAAAAGGGCGAGCCGTTCTTTGTAAACTGCTACCCGAGAGTCGTTAAGGACGAGGGCAGTCCTGCGGCACAAAGGCTTATGGAAAAGGTCATGCAGCCGTGCGACAGCGAGTGGCGCGGCCTTGGTATGATAAAAATGTCGGGTATGACGCTGCGTGACGAGTATGCAGACTTTGACGCGCGCAAAAAGTACAGCCTGCCCGAAATGAAAGGCAAGCCCAACCCTGCCTGCCGCTGCGGAGATGTTTTGCAGGGCAAGTGCAAGCCCAGCGACTGCAAGGTGTTCGGCAAGGTATGTACACCGCAGCACCCCGTAGGAGCGTGCATGGTTTCGGGCGAGGGCGCTTGCTCGGCATATTATCAGTACGGAATGTAAGATAAATCAGAATTTAGTTTAGCACTATGTAGTAGTGTGTGCCCGAAGGGGTTATAGGGGGCGACCGGAAAGCCCCCTAAACAAGAGCTATTCAATCCGCCTTTTTGCAGGCGGATTGCGGAAAAATGGCGGGCGTATTCTCCGTAGGGGCACGCCCTCTCTTGCAGGGCGTCCCCTCTTTCAAACAGTCCACAGGACTGTTTGAAATTCACCCCTTGCC
>CADAEJ010000048.1:16811-31370 GCA_902786965.1 uncultured Ruminococcus sp.
CCCCTCTTTCAAACAGTCCACAGGACTGTTTGAAATTCACCCCTTGCCGAGCGCGCAAAGCGTCAGGGTATTCCGCCGTCTGCGGACGGCGGCAAGGGCTCTGCCCTTGACCCGCCAGCCTTTTTTACGAGAATGAAGGCAGAGAATGGCTTTGCCATTCTCTTAAGTAACCGTGGTAACGGTTACTTTGGGACACGAAAAACCTGTCTTGTCTTTGGCAAGCCCTTATAGGTCGTTCAGACCCACAAATACTGATTTACCGCTTGCGCTATCGTTTCAGTCTTGTAAAGATAAACACGGCAGCTGTCGCTATCACGAACACCCACATCAGCGCAAAAACGACCTTTTTGAGTATCCTCCACACCAGCCACAGCACAAGCAGGAAAACAATAAGGAACAAAAAGCCAAAGACCTTTATCCCAAAGGGCGTTGACAGAAAGCCTCTGCGCTTGACAACGCTGATGACCACGCCGTTTTCTACGGTTATCCAAACCGTGTCGCCTACGCTGACATCTATCCCCGACGGCGCTGGTGAGGATATCTGCACAAAACCGTTCGCGTCGGCGTATTCGTAAGTGAGCATATCACCGCTTATGCTGATTATCTTTGCCTTGTACGTTTCTTTCATAATTCTCTCCTAATGCCTTTCGATAAACGCTTTGAGTGCGTTTGTGTATTTTTCAAAGTCTATGTAACAGCTCAGCGCGTGGTATGCGCCGTCTATCAGCACAAGCTGCTTTTCGCCCTTTGCTGCGGCGTAGTTGAGCTTGCTCATATAAGTCGGCACAAAGTTATCAAGCGTGCCGTGGAAGAATATCACAGGCAGCGTACAGTGCGAGAGCGTCCGCCTTGCGCTGCACTCCGAGAAGTCAAACCGCGCGAATATCCGTGCGTAAAGCTCCGCCATATCGACAAACGGGAACGGCGGCAGGTGCATCATTTCCTTTGCAACGTGACGGAAAATATCATCGGGAGAGGTAAAGCCGCAGTCGGCAATAAGTCCGCATACGTTTTTCGGCAGATCGGCAGAGGGTGACATCAGCACCGATGCCGCGCCCATCGACACGCCGTAAAGATATATCTTGTAATTCGGGTGCATATTCGCATAATGCCGAGCCCAAGATGCGATGTCAAAGCGCTCCTTTATGCCGTAGGTGATGTGCTTTCCACCGCTGCGCCCGTGGCTGCGCTCGTCAATAAGCAAAATGTTGAGGTGCATCTCATCGTACAGCCAGCGTATGATACCGCCGAAATCACCAAGGCCGTAGCCGCGCCAGCCGTGGCAGAGAATGACCGTTTTCTTGCTGCCCGCATAAGCGAGATAGCTTGCGTAAAGCGGCAGTCCGTCAAAGGATATGATCCTCTCCTGAACATACGGCTGTGCCCTGAACCAGTCTCTGCCTGCTTCAAATGCAGGGCGCACGGACAGATCCTGCTGCCTCTCGGGGCTGTTGTCGGGGAAAAGCGATCGCAGCCTGGGTATAACGTACAGGTTTTTTGATACGCCGAAACGGTATATCGCTGCCGAAATGCACAGCGTGCCTGCGGATAAAGCCGCGGCTGCACCAAGTATTGCTCTTTTCATTTTCATATCCTCACGCCTCCTTTGAAACATCTCCTCGCTAACGATAGTATAGCATATTCCGAGCGTTTTGTACATACCTTGATCTTCCAAAAATTATGTGGGCATTTTGACGGACAATTGCAAAAATCGAGGCATTTTTGAGCATTATTTATCGGCATTTGAAAACTTTTTTTGAATTTGAGGGAGTTTTTCTTCTCTCAAAAGAGGGCAAAGCGGACCTATATATAGTACAGGAAAATTTTACACATTCAATACATTGACATTATTTTTAACAAAGCTTTAAATCAGCTCAAAAGACCGCACAAAAGGTTACAAAGTGTTGACAAATCGGCATTTTGCCGTATTGACAGTGCATAAAAGATTTGTTATAATGTAATAAATTCTCGCGAATAAGAAAAGTAATTTTGTTTATTTGTCACTTTCGGAGGTCGAAAATGAGTATAATAAAGAAATTAACAGGAGCTGTCTGTGCTCTTGCACTTTGTGTACAGACCGCATCGGCTGTTTTTGCACAGCAGGCACAAACAGGTATGCATACCGACAGCGGCGTGGCTGTTGCGAGCCTTGATGCACAGGTCGATGTTGATGCAAAGTACCTTGAGGGCGTTGATGTGAACGATGACCCGTCATACATAAAGTTTATGAAAAATCAGCAGAAGGTGGGCGTGACCGATTTCACCTCGCTGGTAACACATCAGGCGAAGTTCAATTCGTTCAATAAGATCTACGGTATCGACGTTTCTGTATATAACGGCGATATCGACTTTGAAAAGGTAAAGGCGGAGGGCTACTCCTTCGTTATCGTCCGTGCGGGCGCAAGAGGCTATGGCTCCGCAGGCAAGATGATCGAGGACAGCCGTTTTGAAGAGCACGTTGACAACGCTCACAAGGCAGGACTTATGGTCGGCGCTTACTACTATACGCAGGCTGTGAACAAAGCAGAGGTCAAGCAGGAGGTAGATGTTACCCTGCGCAAGATAGGCAGCAGAAAGCTCGAGATGCCTGTCTACTTTGACATCGAGCCTGCTTATGACTGGAACGGCGCACCCGGCAGACTTGTTGCGGCAAACCTCTCCAAGGCGCAGAAAGCAGACCTTTGCAAGTATTTCTGTGACCTTATCAACAACGCAGGCTATCAAAGCGGCGTAACCTCCTGCAAATCGTGGTTTGAGTGGGAAATTGATATGAGCAGCCTCGAAAAGCAGTATGACGTTTGGCTCGCACATTATACCAACAGCACGAACTATGCCAGCGACTACAATATGTGGCAGTTCAACAGCACAAGAAAAGTCAACGGCGTTTACTCCAACTATACCGACCAGGACGTAAGATATATCGAAATGACCAAGCCCAGCGGCGCGCTGAAAATAACAGCATCTGCAAACGGAACAAATGTTGTGCTTAAATGGGACGCTATCGCAAATACCAAAGGCTATACGGTCTACAAAAAAGATGTAAACGGCACCATAAACAAGATAAGCACCGTTACAGGTACTACTCTCACCGTTACAAGAGAGCAGACTGATACCTACTACTACGTTCAGGGCTATAACTATACAGGCGGAAACTATTACTATTCCGACCTTTCAAACGGCGCAAAGGTCGCAGGTCTGTCGGTGACCAACGCTGATGTTACAAAGCTTGCAGGCAGCAACAGATATGCTACCGCGGCACTTGTTTCAAAGCAGTGCTTCCCAAGCATCTCAAATACCGTGATACTTGCGGCAGGCGACAGCTATGCGGATTCTCTCGTTTCCGCACCGCTTGCAAATGCGTTCAATGCCCCCGTCCTTCTCACCTATAAGGATATGCTCCCTGATGCAACAGTCAAGGAGATGTCAAGGCTCGGCGCGGCAAAGGCTTATCTGATCGGCGGCGAGGGCGTTATCTCAAAGAAAGTTGAAGATCAGCTCAAAGCAAAGGGCATTACTCCGCTGAGAATACACAGCTCCTACGTTCCCGACAGATACGGTACCGCGGTCTATGTTTCGGCGAATATGGACATCGCGCGCGGAAAAGCCCCTACTGACGTGTTTATCGCATACGCAAACGGCTATGCCGATACGCTTGCAGTCAGCAGCATTGCGGCTATGAAGAACGCACCGATACTGTATATAAACGGCAGCGGTCTGCTTGATGGGTCTACAAAGTACTACCTTGACAGTATCAAGGGTACGCTGAAGAACATCTATATCATCGGCGGAACAGGCGTTATCAGCTCAAAGGCTGAAAGTACGCTCGCACCGTACGGCACAGTCAAAAGGCTCGCAGGCAGCAACAGATATGAGACCTGCGTTGTAGTCAACAACTACTTCTCAAGCATTCTCTCGGGCAAGAGCGTATGCCTTACCACAGGGCAGAATTACCCCGATGCGCTTTCGGGCGGCGTGCTTGCCGCAAAGAATAAAGCGCCTATGATGATAGTTGATTCCGTGCTTTCGGCTAACCAGAAGTCGTACCTTAATGCAAAGGCGCCATCATTGTTTTACACGCTCGGCGGCGACAGTATCAATATAAACCTTGTACAGCTCGCTGTCAACGGCAAATAAAGTGGTTTTTAACAACAGAGCAGGCAATAGTCTGTTCTGTTGTTTTCATCTTCTTTTCAGCATTCTTTCTTTGCTCTTTCACAAAACCAACATAATAAACGGGTAATATATATTCAAGGTCACAAGGACACCGCAGAGAAACTTAAGCAAATGCAGAAAGATTTTTTGAAAGCTCCTGTCAAATAATACTTTCACCTTCATATAGAATAGGCAGTCGCTCCCGATGAATAATCGGGACACGCTGCCAAAAAAACGATTTCTCCACACTTTTTCTTTTTTTCATAATTATACTTCATTTCGGGAAAAGAGACTGCCTTGCGCGGTCTCTTTTTCTTGTGCATACAAATAGTTGTATTGTGTAAAATCACGATGCTTTTTTGCAGCCCAAAGGCTTTGCAAAGCAGAAAAGCTTTCGTTTGCGGCTCGTTTTTCGTGCAGTTTTGTGCCGTTTACGAAATACAAATTTCGACACATTTGCGCTGTAACCGGAAGTTACAAAACGGTAACAGGAACTTTTTCGGACAGTTGAAAACTCACTTTGCGGCAGATATTTTTGTTGAAAAGTCGGTTGAAAATGTTAAAAACCCATAGTTTTCAACAGCTGCGGGGGTCTGTTTCCTCAAAACTTTCAACATCTGTACATTTTTTGAGACCGTTTAACTTGTAACCTTTGAGATTTAATATCTTTAAAGTGTCCCGAAAAATGTACATAAATCTTTATAAAGCAAGCCGAAAAATTACAGCGTACAGTTTCGTAAAGCGGCAGGTTTGTGTTGTGCAAATTGCGCAAATAAGCATAGGTGCATCGGAACAAATTGCCAAAAACACCGAAAATAGCGGGATATGCTTTACACAGCACGGGTTTTGTGCTATTATGTATTCTGTTGTAAAGCGCAGATGTGCGCAATTTGTTAGTAAGAAAGGAAAGGTAAAATGAAAGGTATTTTCAAAAGAATAGCTTGCGCGGCTATGGCTGCGGCTATGCTGTTCACAGTAGGCTGCGGCAGCTCGTCTTCAAGCAGCAGCGACAGCAGTAAGGCAGGCAGTGACGACTCACTCAAAAAGGTAATGGACGCAGGCAAGCTCGTGCTCGGTCTTGACGCAACATTCAAGCCGATGGGCTATACAGACGAGAACGATAAGATCGTAGGCTTTGACATCGACCTCGCTGAAGAGGTCTGCAAAAGAATGGGCATCAAGCTCGAAACATACGGCGTAAACTGGGACACCAAGGAGCAGGATCTCAACGCAGGTACGATCGACTGCATCTGGAACGGTCTTTCGGTAAGCGACGAGAGAAAAAAGCAGATGCTTATGAGCGAGCCGTATATGAACAACGTAATGGTGTTTATGGTCGATAAGGACAGCGGTATCAACAGCAAGGACGACCTCAAGGGCAAGAAAGTCGCTGTACAGAACGGCTCGACCGCGCAGGAGCTTCTGAAGGAATCAAACATCGCAGGCGACATCACCATCACCGAGCTTGCTACAAACGTTGAGGCTATGCAGCAGCTCGATCTCAAAATGGTCGATGCGGTTTTCCTTGATTCTGTTGTTGCAAACTACGAGATAACCTCGGCAAATAAGAACTGCAAGACCATTGAAGATCCCGACTACGCAGAGGAGTATGCTATCGGCTTCAAGCTCGGCTCAAACGAGCTTTGTAAGAAGATCGAGGAGACCCTTAAGGAAATGAAGAAGGACGGCAAGGTTGCAGAGATCTCTAAAAAGTGGTTCGGCGAGGACGTTACCACTATCAAGTAAGACATATATACAGACTGCCCGATGTGTGTCGGGCAGTTTTTTGTTTGTACGGCTGTTTACAATAAGGCAGGTTTGTGATATAATCATATTACCGATCTTGATAAAGCTTACATCGGGCTTTGTTCCGAGGAGTTTAATAGCAAGTAAAAGTTTTGATAAGAGGTGCGAAAAGTTGAACAGCGATGTGTTTTCAGACGTGCTGCAGCAGCTTGAACAAAGACCCGATCGGCTTTCGGACATCAGGCTGTGGCTCTTTGTTGCTGTAAATACCGCAAGGGCACTGATTGACAGCACGGATAAACAGGCACTTGAAAACGCCGTGTTTACCGATTGCAAAAGCGTCAGCGAGATACAGTACGGCTTTGATATGATACAGGGCAGATACGGCAGAAAGTTCCGTTCGTCAACAGATGCACGGTATAACTACCTTTGCTCACTTGTGGCGTTTTTTTCCGACAGGGAGCTGACGCAGGAGGAACTCGTGCTGACACAGCAGTATAATAAGGTCGATAAGTACCTGATCTATGAATTGTGAAACATCTGGAGGAACAGACAGACTATGGCAAGCAAAAAAGAGCATCTCGAATTTGTTTTGGAGCAGCTCTCGCAGCTTGAGGGCATCACTTACAAGGCGATGATGGGCGAGTTCATTCTATATTATCAGGGCAGGATCTTCGGCGGTATCTATGATGACAGATTGCTCGTCAAGCCCACCGGATCAGCGAAAAGGCTGATGCCCGCAGCGTCGCTTGAGCTTCCCTACGAGGGCGCAAAGCCGATGCTGCTCGTTGAGGATATCGACGACAGGCAGTTCCTTTGCGGACTTGTTGAGGCGATGCTTGATGATCTGCCCGAGCCAAAGAAAAAGAAAAAATAATAACAAGGAGATTGCTATGAAAAAGTGGTATGATGAGGAATATGAGTTTACAGTCGAGGTGACGGGTTTTCTTCACGGCGACAAGACTGAGAGATACTGCCGCAACGGCGAGGAGATAGGCGATAAATATACCTGCACATACGGCTGTCCCGTGAACAAGCAGGGCTATGGCATCTGCTCAAAGACAATGATGATGCTGTATCCGCTAATGGAAGCGGTAAGAAGCGGCGGCGACCTTGAAAACCTCGGCGGCGACAGTAAATATACTAAAACTATCGTCTGCCCCGACGGGTGCGTGATATTCAGACTGACGGCAAAGCCGCTTGGCAACGAGAATTTCCACAAGGGCGGGTTCTGGGATTATCCCGATGAAACTTGAATAACAGCTTATCAACAAGGAGAGCAAGATGAAGATACAAAGAAGTTTCCCTGCGTTCACCGTTTCAAAAAAAGGCGAGCGCGAGATAAAAAGCGGACACCCGTGGGTGTATGACAACGTGATAACCGACCAGCCGAGCGAGTGCGAAAACGGCTGTATCGCCGATGTTTTCTCGCAGTCGGGCAAGTACCTCGGCAGCGGATTTTACAGCGAAAAAAGCAAGATACGCATAAGGCTGCTTTCAAATAATGCCAACGAAACCTTTTCCGACAGCTTTTTTGAGCGCCGCGTGCAGTATGCGATAGACTACCGCAAGACCGTAATGGGCGATGACTTTTCTGCGTGCAGACTTATCTTCGGCGAGTCCGACGGACTTTGCGGACTGACCGTTGACAAGTACGGCGATATCCTCGTTTCGCAGGTGCTTTCGTTCGGCATCGACAAGAAAAGGGACGTGATATACAAGGCACTTTGCGGCTGCCTCGCCAAAGACGGTATCACCGTGCGCGGCATTATGGAGAGAAACGATGTCGCGATACGCGAGCTTGAGGGGCTTGAGCAGTACAAGGGCTGGTATAAGGCGGACTATCTGCCCGCCCCGCCCTCACCTGTCACCGAGATAACCGAGAACGGCATAGTCTACACCGTTGATGTAGAGAACGGGCAGAAAACGGGGTTTTTCCTTGACCAGAAATACAACCGTCTTGCCGTTGCAAAGATAGCCAAGGGCAAAAAGGTGCTTGATTGCTTCACCCACACGGGTTCGTTCGCGCTCAATGCCGCAAAGGGCGGTGCGGCGCACGTTACAGCGGTTGATGTTTCGCAGTTCGCGGTCGATACGGCAAGGGAAAATGCCGTAAAGAACGGGCTTGACGGCAGTATGGACTTTTTGTGCGCAGATGTTTTCGATCTTTTGCCCGAGCTTGCTCAAAAAGGCTCGGACTACGATCTTATCATACTCGACCCGCCCGCATTCACCAAAAACCGAAAGACTGTCGGGAACGCGCAAAAGGGCTACAAGGAGATAAACTACCGCGCAATGAAGCTGCTTCCGCGCGGCGGCTACCTTGCGACCTGCTCGTGCTCGCACTTTATGGATAACGAGCTGTTCGTGAAGATGCTGATGTCCGCGGCAGCCGATGCAGGCGTGAGCCTTAAAATGATAGAGGCAAGGCGGCAGTCGTGCGACCACCCGATAATGCTCAGCGTCCCCGAGACCGATTATCTGAAATTCTACCTGTTCCAGATCGTATGAAAAAGGGGGTATACATAATGGTATTCCTGTTTTTCGCAGGGATAGTTTTCACGCTCGCAGTAGGCGTTCTGAGCTGTCTTGACTGGTGGAAAAAGCACGTCCCCGCATCGCAGGTGTACTTCTGGGGGATAACCACGCTTTTGCTTGTCAATATGTTCTACACCGTGTTCAAAATCAAAAGCATTACGGTCAAGCCATTTAAGGAGATAATGATCTTCCTGTCGGCAGTGACGTTCATAGTGCTTATCTATACGTCTGTGATAATGCTGATAAAGTATATCCTCGGATTTATCTTCAGCGGATTTCTAAAGCCGACCAATCCGTTCCTGCGATTTGTGAAAGAGCGTGCGATGACCCTGCCCGTGCTTGTCGGTATAACAACGATAGTCGGCGTCATCGGCTATATCCATATGGGAAAGATAGCAACTGTGGATTACGAGATAAACACCCCAAAAGCCTCGCAGAACAAGAGCATTACCGCGGCTGTGATAGCCGATACGCACATAGGCATCTCGGCGCACAAAAGCACGATAGACACTATCATCGAGCATATAAACGCGATAGATCCCGATGTGGTCTTTCTTGTCGGTGATATTTTTGACGAGAATACTACGGTCGATGAAATGGAGTATTTCAGCGAGAAATTCAAGCAGGTCAGGAGCAGGTACGGCTCGTTCTTTGTCTACGGAAACCACGAGAATATGCAGAGCGAGGACGTTTCAAAGTACATAAAGCAAGCGGGCATCACGATACTTGAGGACAGCACGGCGGTCATCGCAGGTGACATAACGCTCGTTGGTATGCTTTCGGAGTACGATTCGTCGGGCGATCCGATAGAGCGCATCTTCAAACAGCAAAAGGTCGATACGAAAAAGCCTGTTATCGTGCTCAAACACGAGCCGCTGAAGATAAATGATATATCAAAGGCAGGCGCGGACGTGTCCGTTCACGGTCACACGCACGGTGAGCAGTTCCCGCTGACCTATCTGCCGTTCTCGTTTCTGAACGATATGATGTGCGGCACGAAACAGTTCGGTGATATGACCGCGTTCACCACGCAGGGCGCAGGCGGCTGGGGATTTCATTTCAAGCTCCCCGCAAAAAGCGAGGTCGCTCGGGTGAAGATAAATTTCGGCGTTAAGGGCTGACAAAGCTCAAAGGAGGAAATATGGCACATATAGACGATCCGCGTGAGGAGTTCTCGAAAAGCACAGGCATTGGCATACCGCTTTTTCTGATGTTTATGTATTATGCCGTCAATATCGCTATGGTGATAATTGCGGTGATAGCTTTCTTTGGGTTCAGAAATGACTATGAAAACCAGAAGAAGCTGATGTTCGCAACGCTGCGGGGCGAAAGCTCGGCACTGTCTGACGCGATCGAGCAGGACGCAGGAAACTACACCGTAAGCTACGACAAGCTCGGTGAGGAGTACCAAAAGTACTTTGACAAGGACAAGCTCAAAGGAATGAACTCGGGCGGCAAGACCAAGCAGGAGTTCATCATCAGCGTGCTTGACAGCGAGGCGTACTCGCCGATAAGCACCAAAACAAAAGTGCTTGCCTATATCAGCGCAGGTCTGCTTTTGTGGCTGGTACTGCGCTCTTTGCGGCAGATACGCGCATTATACTGAACGATCACAGGCAGCCTCGTCAGCGGGGCTGCTCTTTTTCTTATGTGAAAGTCAGATGAAATATTTGCCCAAAGGCGCGCAAAACTTGACATTTCGTGTTAGATTAACTATAATATATATATATTTTCACAACAATAGGGGACAGACCATATCACAGAAATTTGAGGGGTACGATGACTGATTTCGTTTTTAACAGAAAGGAACTGAAGAAAAAAGCACGCGGCGCTATGAAGCTCAATTACTTTGCTTGTGTAGCGGTGTGCTTTATTATGGTATTTCTTGCAGGCGAGTACAGCACAACGGTGCAGGGCATATCCATGTGGGATATGACGCACGTTGCCGATCTCAAGTACAGCCCCGAGCAGAAAAAAGAGATCATTCAGGATATGGTCGATAATAACCTGACGGCTGAGGAAACCAACGAAAAGTGGAAGATCAACAACGTTGAGGCTGTAAAGACGTGGTATCGTTCCTACGAGCAGTTCGGGCTTGACGGGCTCAATTCCAAGGAGGTCACATTCTTCGGCACAACGGGTGACGGCTCGAATATCAACAAGATACTCAAAGCCTTTTCCATAACCAAGACCGCAAAGGAAAGACTTGACCAGCTGACCAAAAACAGCTTTTTTGAAAACCTTCCCGATAACGCGATACTCTATATTGACGGCCTGACAAGGAGCAAGTCGTATAAGTTCACGTTCGTAGCGTCGATAGCGACCGCGTTCTCGCAGAAAAAGACCTTGAAGGATACCATGGATATCTTCGCCAACTTTATCGCATCGCTTCTGCGTGCGCTTTTCGTGACAAATCTGATGATAGTGTGCGAGTGCAGGTTCTTTATGGAGAGCCGCACCTACCATAAAACAAAGGTCGGCAGAATGGGCTTTCTGTTTCGTGAGCGAACGCTTCACCCGATAAAGACGATGTTTATAAAGGACATCTACCTCACCCTGTGGACGTTCACGGGAGCAGGCTTCTTCATCAAGCAGTATTCGTACGCGATGGTGCCCTGCATACTTGCCGAGAACCCGAATATGCCGACAAAAAAGGTGATAACCCTTTCACGCAGGATGATGGACGGCTACAAGTGGGAGCTTTTCAAGATAGACTGCACGATGTTCGGCTGGACGCTGCTTTCTATGCTGACTATTGGTGTGGTGGGCATATTCTTCTCAAATCCGTACAGAGCCGCAACACATTCAGAGGTGTATATCGCGCTTCGCCGAAAGGCTATCGAGGAGGGTATGGAGTATGCTGATGAGCTGAACGACAAGTTCATCGACCTTGACTTGCTTGAAAAACAGCTTGGCGAAAATGCTGACGAAACAGCCTTTGCTATCCGCATACCTGACAGCGAGAATGAAGAGTATTCGACCGATAAGGTACAGGAGGTGAGGGTATGACCGAGAAAGTCTACACGCTTGATGAGCTGCGCGAGCTTGGCGAGTACCCGGGTATCGCCTACGAGCAGAAGTATCATTTCAGCCGATTCACCAATAAGGTAGTAAAGCACCGCGACTATCACCGCGATTACTCCCTGCTTGGCTATATACTGCTGTTTTTCTCGTTCTCTATCGGCGGCTGGATATGGGAGGTCGGCATACACGTTATCGAGGACGGCGTGTTCATCAACCGCGGCACTATGCACGGTCCGTGGCTGCCTATCTACGGCTTTGGCGGAACGCTTGCACTGCTTGTGTTCAAAAAGCACGTTGATAATCAGGTGGGTGTGTTTGTGTGGTCGGTGCTGATGTGCGGCACGGCAGAGTATATCACCAGCGCGCTTATCGAGAAGATACAGCACCTCAAATACTGGAACTACAACGGGTATTTCCTCAACATCAACGGCAGGATATGCTTTGAGGGCGTGGTCGTGTTCGGCTTTGCCTGCATTATGGTCATTTATATAATGTCGCCGTTTTTGGATAATATCTATAAAAAGCTGAATAAAAAGCTGCTTACCGTGGTGGCGATAGTGCTTTGCCTGGGCTTTGCCGCAGACTTTGTCTACTCGCTCAAGGTCCCCAACAAGGGCAAGGGCATCACCGATTACTCGGTGAGCGTGGTGCAGCAGACAGACACCTCGCCCGATATTGAGATAATCAAATAAAAAAAGAGCTGATACTTTTCACGGTATCAGCTCTTTACTTTTTGTATCAGAGTATGTCGATGTACTCTCCTGCGAGGGCTTTGTTCATGCTGCGTACCGCGCAGAACTTTCCGCACATCGAGCAGGTGTCGTCATGCTCAGGGGCACGGCTGTCACGGATACCCTTTGCAGTCTCGGGGTCGATAGAGCATTCCCACTGCTTTTCCCAGTCGAACGTGCGGCGTGCATCAGCCATCTGGTCGTCAATGTCGCGCGCGTGCGGGATATGCTTTGCGATATCCGCAGCGTGAGCCGCAATACGCGAGGCGATGATGCCCTGCTTAACATCATCAACGTTTGGCAGCGCAAGATGCTCCGCAGGGGTAACGTAGCAAAGGAATGCTGCGCCCGCAGATGCTGCGATAGCACCGCCAATAGCAGAGGTGATATGGTCATACCCGGGCGCGATGTCAGTAACCAGCGGTCCGAGAACATAGAACGGCGCACCCTGGCAGATGGTCTGCTGCAATTTCATATTCGCTTCTATCTGGTCAAGCGGAACGTGTCCCGGTCCCTCGACCATAACCTGAACGTCCTTTGCCCACGCGCGCTTTGTAAGCTCGCCAAGACGAACAAGCTCTTCTATCTGGCAAACGTCGCTTGCATCTGCAAGGCAGCCGGGACGGCAGGCATCACCCAGCGAGATAGTCACATCATACTCGCGGCAGATGTCAAGTATCTCGTCAAAATACTCGTAGAACGGGTTTTCCTCGCCCGTCATGCTCATCCACGCAAATATCAGCGAGCCGCCGCGCGAAACAATGTTCATCTTGCGCTTGTGTGTCTTTATCTGGTCGATAGTCTTTCTTGTGATGCCGCAGTGCAGCGTAACAAAGTCCACACCGTCCTGCGCGTGCAGCCTTACTACGTCGATAAGGTCCTTTGCGGTCAGCGTCGCAAGGTCGCGCTGGTAGTGGATAACGCTGTCGTAAACAGGCACAGTGCCTATCATCGCCTTGCATTCGCTCGTCAGCTTGCGGCGGAACGGCTGCGTATTGCCGTGTGAGGAGAGGTCCATTATCGCCTCTGCGCCCATATCAACAGCAGCCTGCACTTTTTTCATCTCAACGTCATAGTCCTTGCAGTCGCGCGAAACACCGAGGTTTACGTTGATCTTTGTGCGCAGCATAGAGCCTACGCCCTCGGGATCAAGGCACTTGTGCAGCTTGTTTGCGCATATAGCGACCTGTCCCTTTGCAACGAGGTCGCGTATCTCCTCTTCGGTGCGGTATTCTTTCTTTGCAACTATTTTCATTTCGGGCGTGATGATGCCCTTTTTTGCAGCGTCCATCTGCGTGGTGTAATCAGCCATTATGATCTTCCTTTCAGCCTTGTTTTTCCTGTGCGAACATCGGATCAAGACAAAATGCGTGAGCCATAGGCCCCGAGCCTTTTCCCAGGTCGAGCATCGCTGCCAGCGCGCCGCAGATGTACTGCTTTGCACGCCCTACCGACTCGCCCAGAGAGAACCCCTTTGCCAGATTTGCGGCAATAGCGCTTGAGAGCGTGCAGCCCGTCCCGTGAGTGTTGGGGTTGTCGATGCGCTTTCCCTCGAACCACTCAAAGCCGCTGCGTGAGCAAAGCAGGTCGCTTGCGTCATTGACGCTGTGACCGCCCTTGAGCAGCACCGCGCAGCCGTAGCTTGCAAAGATCTTTTCGCCTGCCCTTTGCATATCGTCTTTGTTTTTTATATCCAAGCCCGAAAGCACCTGTGCCTCGGGAATGTTCGGTGTAACAAGTGTCGCTATGGGAAGAATTTTCTCCGTGAGCGTTTTTATCGCATCGGTCTTTATCAGCGCCGAGCCGCTGGTCGCGACCATCACAGGATCTGCGACTATATTTTTTGCGTTGTAGAAGTTGAGCTTCTGAGCGATCACCTCTACAAGCGCGCTTGAAGATACCATGCCTATCTTTACGGCATCGGGGAAGATGTCCTCAAAAACAGCATCAAGCTGCTGCGCGAGAAATTCGGGTGTCGCCTCCATTATCGCGCGCACGCCCGTGGTGTTCTGCGCGGTGAGCGCGGTTATCGCACTCATGGCATAAACACCGTTCATCGTCATAGTTTTGATGTCAGCCTGTATCCCTGCTCCTCCGCAGGAATCGCTGCCTGCTATCGTCAATGCTGTTTTCATATTGGAACTCCTCCGTATTTGTATATAAAATGTATTGTGTTTTTGCTTTGATAAATCAGAATTTATCGGTCTGCACTACCTATAAGGACTTGCCAAAGACAAGACAGGTTTTTTCGCCCAGCCTTTTTCTCGTAAAAAAAGGCTGGCGGGTCAAGGGCAGCGCCCTTGCCGCCGTCCGCAGACGGCGGAATACCCGATGCTTCGCGCGCTCGGCAAGGGGTGAATTTCAAACA
>CADAEJ010000049.1 GCA_902786965.1 uncultured Ruminococcus sp.
CTGCGGACGGCGGCAAGGGCTCTGCCCTTGACCCGCCAGCCTTTTTTTACGAGAAAAAGGCTGGGCGAAAAAACCTGTCTTGTCCTTGGCAAGTCCTTAAAGGTAGTGCAGACCCACAAATACTGATTTGCGGGTTTACCAGTTCATTTCGGTTTTGATTTTTTCGGTGAGCAGGGCTGCGGCTTTTTCGTAGGTCTTTTCGGAGGGGTGATAATTTACAGTCACGCCGTCTGCCTGCACATCCTGTACCGGCAGGTCAAGGGTGGTGATATTCTCGTCGCCCGTTTCGGACGAATACTGTGCGGCGGCATTTTTCATCGCCTGCGACAGCAGATCGCCCATAGTACCGAGGGTGCAGATAAGCTTTGCCTTGGGGTTTTTAGCGCGTATCTGCTTTAGAAATCTGACATACTCCGCCCGGAACTCCTGCTGCTTTGCGCTGTCGGTGCCTGTGTAGCTGGAGTCATTGGTCCCGAGGTTGATGACGATAACATCGGGGACGAATGCAGAAAAATCCCACCGCAGATCTGACGGCTTGCTCGTGCCAAAGCCCAAGCTTTCAGTAAAGCCGTAGCTTTCGTAATACTGCGGGACGGTCATTTGCGGCTTTTTTTCGCCGTTATCGGTAAATCCCGAAACGATGCCGTAGCCGCTGTATGAAACAAGGCTGTGATCGGCATTGAGCGCCTGCGCGGTCTTATAGGCATATGATCTTGTACAATCCTCGGTCGCGGTCGAAAAACCGTGTGAGAGGTCGGTATCGTCAACGCCGTAGCCGCAGGTGATGGAATCGCCGATGAATTCGATCTTACGCGGCTTATCGGCAGTCCTTTCGAGCTTGCCGCCGTGAGTGTCGATAGCAGTTATTGCGCAGCAGGAGAACGCGCACTCGGAGAGCTTGATAATTCTGACATTTACCGCCCTATCGCCCTTGCCGCGTATTTCTGCCTTGCTGCCGTTTTCGTCAACTGCAAGGTCGCTCATTCTTTCGCCGTCGACAAAAATGCCGACGCGCGCGCGATGCTCGGGTATTCCCCTGCTGCCGACAAGGCTTACGGTCAGCTTTTCGCCGGTGAAGTCAAACTCGGCACCCGTGCCAGAAAGTCCCATCCATATACTGCCGTCCTGTGCGGCAAAGGCTCTGCCGAGCAGTTTAACGCTGTTTAAAGGCATAGTGACCTCCTCTTTGTCCGCGGCAGAAGTCTGCGCCGCAGGCTGTTTTTCGTCAGTTTGCGAACTGCTTGAACTACTCTGTTCTGCCGCGCCGCACGATGCAGCTATCAGCATTACCGATGCACACAAGAGCGCTGACAGGCACTTTTTTATAACCATTTGCTGTCCCCCCGCAGTTATCCTTAAAACTGATTTTAGCACACAACGCCTTATGTGTCAACAAAAAAACCATACAGAAGATGCCTTCCGTATGGTTTGATTTTTTTATCAGCCCCAGTACTGTCTCCAGATGTACATATAGCTGCTGCCCCATGGGAGCTTATAGCCGTATGCGATCCTGCTGTCGGACTTTGCTGTTGCGCTGTTGCTCCAATAGAAGATATTGTAGTCGTTAGCGATGCCTGCGTAGTAGGTCACGCCGTAAACTGCGCCCCAGACAGCCTTTTTGACTCTCTCGGTGACTCTTGCATAGGTCGCGCCGCGTGCGGTGAGTTTTGCATCTGACAAAAATCCGCCGCTGGTATAGATAACGCTCTCAACGCTCGGATACCTGCTGTAATACTTCGGCCAAACGCCCTGAAGCGTATACTTTGCGCATACATACTGGTTAGCAACGCAGTCTGCAACGTAAACGATAGGCTTATCCCAGAAGCTGCCTGCTGCGCCGCCTACCTCGTGGTAAACGATACGGCACATTGCCTGCCAGCCTGCTGCGGAGTAATCCATTAGCTCGGAGGTCTTGCCGCTTGCGTCAACAGCCTGTACTGCGAAAGCATAGCTTGTATCTCTTCTCAATCCCGATACGAGATACTCGCAGGCGGTGGTTGTTGCAACGTTTGTCCAGTTGGAATACTGACCGTTCTTGACAAATACTTTATACTTTGCCGCACCCGAAACAGCGTTCCAATGTACTTTTATCTGGCTCGTCTGCTTGTTGTAGGGGTGGGTATAATCTGTATCGTAGGTTCTTTCGCCGATCATTGCAGGCTTTGCAAGTGAGCCTGTTGCAGCGGTATTTAACTGTGCAGCCGCTTTTGTGGTGACAGCCGCAGGCTTTGCAGTAGTTGTAACGACTGCCTTTTTGGTGGTTATCTTGGTCGCTGCGGTGGTGTATGCAGATGACGGAACATAGCCGTCGTAGATATAAGGCATAGTAGCCTTTGTTGTTGCTGCGGTGGTCTGCTGCGGTGCCTTTGCGCCGTTTATCTGTGCAGTTTCACTTTTCAGCGGAGCTGCTGTTGTGACCTCGGCGCTGTTGTACCTTGCAAGTCCGACACCGTCGGTCTTTTTCTGCGCGAAATTCAGCTTCTGGGTCTGCGCTGCATCGTAGTTCGGCACGGAATATGCAGCAGTTTCGTTTGAAACAGGTGCAGACTGCGAAACAGTTGTATTCTGTTCAGGTTCTGCGGACTGTATCTCGCCGCTGTCTGCTGCAAACACAACAGCTGCAGCTATCGCAACGGCAGAGGCTAAACAGCCGGCTGCAAGTTTCCATGTTGCTTTCTTCTTTAACATAAACAATTTCGGCTGCCAGGGGATTTGTGCGCGGCGCCGAAGGTTCACACCCTTTCCTGATCCAAGGAGAGCGCGGTGCGCTGACCTTACATCTATAATAATGTTGCGGTTTGTAATCTAAAGCGGTTAAGAATTACAAATCGTTTACAAGCGTCAACGATATTGTAATACATTTGGGCTGTTTTGTCAAGAAAATTATATCGAAAAATCTGTAAACACGCGCTGATTTCGGCGTTTTCGATAGTTTTCAAAAGGTTACATTAATACTCTTGTCACATTTTTTATACCAAAATGCGCCCTTGAGCGATACGGAACTTATTTCCTGCGGATAAACTCGTGATTTAACAGAAAATTTACAAATTCGGGTTAAAAAATGGTCTTGACACGCAAAAAGAGCTGTTGCAAATGCAACAACACTTTATGTGATATCTCGCTTTTATGCGGTTTTATCAAAGTATCGCTCTGATGCCGTCAACGCGGCTCGAGGTATAAAAGCTCGAAAGTGACGAGCCGAAGAGGATATCCGTTGCGCCGACCTGCTTGAAGAAGTTGCGCAGGTTGACGTTGGTATAGCGCATATCCAGCACATATATTTTTTCAAAGCTGCCCACAAAGTACGGAACGAGCGCATTGCCGTAGCTGTCCTTTATCAGCACGAGGGTTCTGCCGTTTTTAACATCAGTCTTTATCTCGGCAAGGTTCATATCGCTGCCAAGGACTGTACAGTAGCAGCCCGAGCCTGATGCCCAGTCAAGGAACAGGCTCGACTTCTTTCCGTTCTGGAAATAGCCGTTATAGTAGGTGGTGGTGTAGCTGTTTTTGGGCTTCCAGTAATAATAGGTATCGGGGTAGGTCTTGAACTCCTGACAATTGCTGTAGGTATACATTGAGCCTGTAAAGCCCTGCTTAACGCCTGCCTGATACTGCGAAAGCGGCTTGAACGGCACGCCTGCGGTCTTGGCGAACGCCTCGGCTGCGTAGTATGCTGCAAGCTCTGTCCAGTGGTGGTCGGTGCGGTAGTAGATATACTCGTTGACGTGCGGTGCAAGTGCTGCGTAGGTATCAATATTCCTGACATTGCGCAGATACTTGTTAAGGTCGGTGATGGCTTTATGCTGGTCGGTGGTGACACCGCTCATATTCTTTGGCGTATAGAAAGCCGAGGACACGGGCGCGCCCATCGTATAGACGTTAACGCCGCTGCCGACCGCGGATTTGACGCTGTTGACCATATTGCAGAAATACTGCGCCATACTCTCGCTGCCGCCGAAAGAGATAAGACCTCTTATCTTCGCGCCGAGATTTCTGTCGCACACCACGACGCTGCCTATCCACTGTCCCGACTGGGGAACAGAAACGTTGTTATTTGCGCTTGGGTCAGCTGCGGCCGCAGGTACTGTCGTCTTTATCACCGGCTTTGAAGTCGCTGCAGGCTTTGCGGTGGTGGCAGGCTTTGCTGATGTTGTTTGCGAGGCAGATGTAGTGGTGGTAGTCGTTTCAGATCTGCTGGTGGTAGTCGTCGTTTCTTCGCTCGTCTGCGAGCTGCTGTCTGCCTGCGAGCTGCTGCTTTCGTCGGAACTGCTGTCAGGCTGCGAGCTTGTATCGCTCAATGACGAGTTATCAAGCGCCTTTGAGCTGTCGGTATCGCTGACCTCGCTTCCGCAGGCGGTCATCATACTGATAGTCAGCACTGCCGCAAGGACGGCTGCCGTTATTCTTTTTTTCAAGCTTTTCACCTTACCTTTTTACTGGACTCTGATATTATTTATCGAGTCGATGCCGACATCCGAGCAGATAAGAGAGATCGCGCCTGTAAACAGCAGGTCTGTGCAGCCTACCTTTTTACAGAAATCAACGCCGTTGATGTTGAAGTATCTGTAATCGCAGACATAGATCTTTGAGAAGCTGTTTGTAAGGAACGGTATCATTGCGTTGCCGTAGCTGTTTTTATAGACTACGAGCACGCGGTTGTTCTTGCAGGGGGTGTTTATCTCAACTATCTGCGCATCGCTGCCAAGGAAGGACAGGTAGCAGTTGCTGCCCTCCATAGCGTCATAGAACAGTCCGCTTTCGTCGGTGCCGTAAGGCTTTTCGGGGTTCATCGGCTGGAAGGAGGTATCGTAGTATTTGCAGGATACCTGCTTGATATTCTTTGCCTTGTAATAGGTGAAGGTATCGGGGTTGTTGCCTATGCCCTGATCGTAGTTGGAGTAGGTATAAAGCGTTCCGAGGAAGCCCTCCTTGGTTATCTTGTCATACTGGTCAAGTGCGGGGTAATCGACCTGTGCGGCTTCTGCAAAGGTCTTGGTCGCATAGTACGCGCCAAGCGGCAGCCAGTGGTGGTCGGTGCGGGCATAGATGTCCTCGTTCATATGCTTTGCAAGCTCGTTGACGCAGTTTACGCCGACGACGCCTTTGAGGTGCGCGGAGATATTCTTGATATTCTCGTCCTGGTCGGTGCCCATATTCTTCATATTGCTTGGCATATAGAACGCACTTGAGAGCGGGTCGGGCATTGCATAGACGTTGACGCTGTCGCCAAGGTCTGTTTTCCACTTGTTTATCGCCTCGGCAAAGCGCTGTCCCATTTCAAAGTTGATATACGAAAGCACCAGTCCTCTGGTATCCTTGCCCGAGCCGTAGACTACTACGCTGCCCAGCAGCTTGCCCTCGTTGGTGTTTTCGGGTATCTTTACGACCTCTTCCTTTTTCTGATTGGATTTGGTGGTCGTTGTGGTTTTCTCCGTACCGTCGCTCGTCTTGGTGGTATCGGCTGCGGTGGTGGTGGTCGCGGGCGCGGTATTTATGGATACCTTGGTGGTGGTAACGCCCTTGTCATCGAACTTTTCCTGCTCGACCTTCTTGAGTGAGCCGTTTATCTTGACATCGCCCACGGAGAAGCCGAAGCACTCTGCAAAGGACGAATTGAACTTCTTGAAGGTTTCGCGCCCGGGGATAGTATCGGTGAAGTAGGTAGTTATGCCGTTGGTGAAATCGCCCTTGAACAGCGATGAAAACGAGAACTTGGGGAACTCTGCGAGTTTGCGGTTCTCAGACGGGCTTTCCTTTTCGCGCTTGCCAAGCACGGTCATAACGAGCAGAACTATCGCGATAAGGAAGATAGCGCCAAGGCACACAAAGATGTTGAGCACCTGTACGCTCTCGCCCTCGCTGAATTTTGGCTGCTGCGCTTCATCGGAGGGCTTGCGTGCTTTAGAAACGGTCTGCGTGCGCTGCGGTGCGGCTGCTCTGCTCGGTGCAGGTCTTCTTCTGCGCGGCGGCGCGGGTACTTTATGCACATCATCTGTGCGTCTGTTTCGTCTGCCGTAGTATTTATCCATAGCATCTTACCTCCTTTTAGAATTTGAAATAAAGGAACGGGTTGTTTGTGGTATTAACAAGCATCATACTGCTTATCAGAAGTATCGCAAGGTTGAACAGCACGCCCACGGTACCGAAGGTTTTTGCGGCACTTTGCGAGGTGCAGATGCTCTTTTTGATCTTGGGGATAAGCGGTGTGCTGAGTGCGCAGGCTGCGATGAACAGCCAGATGTTCTGCGTGAACAGGCTGTTGGTGGAAAGGTCGGTAAAGCCGCCGGGTGCAAAGCCGACAAGGGATTTAAAGAACTTTCCAAGGCTCTTGAAGTCCTCAAAGTAGAAGATGCCCCAGCCGATAGCCACCAGCGCAACTGCGTAGAGGTGCTGAACGAATGCGTTGGTTCTCTCAAGCTTTTTGAGCAGGTACAGCTTTTCAAGCAGAAGCAGTGCGCCGAAATACGCGCCCCATATCATAAAGTTCCAGCTTGCGCCGTGCCAGAAGCCTGTGAGCGACCATACTATCATAATATTTACACACTGTCTGGTCTTGCCCTTGCGGTTTCCGCCAAGTGGGATGTAAACGTAATCTCTGAACCAGGTAGAGAGCGAGATGTGCCATCTTCTCCAGAATTCAGTGATAGATGTACAGATGTAGGGGTATTTGAAGTTCTCGTCGAAGTGGAAGCCGAAGATGCGTCCCATGCCGATAGCCATATCCGAATATCCCGAGAAATCGTAGTAGTACCACAGTCCGACAAGCACGGCGCCGTACCATGTCCCAAGCACGGTGACGTTGCCCATAGCCTCGTAGCCGTCACTCATTTTGCCGAAAAGCGACTCGACTATGGTGCTTATGCTGTTGGCGATGATGACCTTTTTGCCGAGTCCGAGGATGATCCTGGAAACGCCGTCGGAAATATCTTTAAGGGTGATCCTGCGCCTGTCGATCTCATCGGCGATAGTGGAATATCTGACGATAGGACCTGCAACGAGCTGCGGGAACAGCGAGATGTACAGCAAAAGCTTTGAATACGATCTTTGCACATCGACCTTGCCGCGATAAACGTCGATAACGTACGAAAGCGTCTGGAAGGTGTAGAACGAGATACCGATGGGCAGCGAGATCTTCGGTACGGGTATGTGAAGCCCGAACCAGCTGTTGAAGTTGCCGACAAAAAAGCCGATATACTTGAAGCAGAAAAGCACGCCCAGATCCCAGATCGTGACAAGTGCCATCAGCAGCTTCGCTCTTGAATTGTTCCTGTTGTTATAGATAGCAAGCGCGGCAAAGTAGTTTATCACCGATGAAAGCAGCAGGATAAACACCCACACAGGCTCGCCCCACGCATAAAACACCAGCGAAAAGCCTATCAGCACACGGTTTCTGTACTTTATCTTTTTGGTGAAGAAATACATTGTCAGGCATAGCGGCAGGAAAAAGTATATGAAAAACAGGTCCGCAAATATCAAAACAAAAACTCCTTTATAATTATATATTGTACTGCCCTGCGCAGGCAGGTACAGCCATTGAATGACATTTTTCCCGGAGCAAAGACCGATGTAAGCTTGCTTACCATCGGCTGCGACGAGGCGATCTTTACCCAAGGAGCGCAAGCTCCTTTGGGGATCATGGCGGTGCGAGCCGCCAAAAGACCTTATGGACTTCGCCTCGCAAGAGGCGCAAGGACATCGGTAATTAGATTATAGCACGATGCTTGCTCAAAGTCAACATTATTGGGCATAAAAATACAGCGCTGTCCAAAAAACAACGCTGTTAAACTCAATCTATTATGCTTTTTACGGGAAGATTTTCCTTGTCGCGCTTTTTCTGTTTTTTCTTTCTGACGGCGCGCACCGCAGCGATGAATGCAAGCACCAGCGACAGCGCCGCACCCGCAAGCACGGGCAAAGCTCGATAAATATACCTTTTATCAAGGTCGAGAAGGTCGTTGGTGACGGCGCGCGTTTCAAGCTCACGCTGTGCGGTCTTTATGAACCAGCGGTATGATATGCAGCATAGCGCGGCTCCCGAAAGTGCGGGAACAAGCGCAAGAACGTACTTTTTCCACACCGACAGCAGCATCGCGCCTATCACGAGCAGCTCGCCTGCGCCCATAGTCACGCCGACCCACGCAGGCGGCGAAAAATCCGCATACGCGCCCTGAATGACCGACAGGA
Organism: uncultured Ruminococcus sp.; assembly: GCA_902786965.1. Taxonomy (GTDB): domain Bacteria; phylum Bacillota; class Clostridia; order Oscillospirales; family Ruminococcaceae; genus Hominimerdicola. Next base: position 8,185 of record CADAEJ010000049.1, read on the forward strand.
CCGTGACGCTGCCCCAGAAGATTACTCCGTAGGCAAAAAGCGCAAGCATAAGATACTTTATTATACGCACGCAAAGCGGCTCTTTTTTCGATTTTAAAATGAATGCGGCAGGCTTGCCCGTTTTTGACATAATCGCCCTTCCTTTTGCGGTAAAATAAGCTTGTGGTGTAATTGTAGCATATTTTAAAGGATTTATCAAGCATAAAGAAAAACGTGGTACGGATACCAAGTCAGATTATGCTTGAAATGGATTTGAATTAACCTGCACGCTCGGTGAACAATAAAGACAAGCGACGTGAAAATTTTGAAAGGAGATAATAAATATTATGTGTGATTTTTTCAGAAAATTCGCCGCGGCGTTTCTTGCGGTGGGACTTTCGCTGGTGCTGCTGGTGGGATTTTACGCATTTGCGCTGCCTGACAGGCTTTACACAGACGGCAGGGAAAATTTTTCAATAGGGACTTTCCTGTGCGTTTCGGCTAAACCGTGCGAGCGCGATATAGCTGTTTCGCAGGACTCAAAAGGTGCCAAAAGCACGCTTATGCTGCTCGGGGCGGTGCCGATAAAAGACATTACCACCGACAGCATCAAAAGACCTATGCTTGTTCCGTGCGGCGAGCCGTTCGGTGTCAAGCTGATGACGCAGGGCGTTCTGGTGGTGGATCTGCAGGAAAACTGCGGAAAATGTGCGGCAAAAGAAAGCGGCATACGCAAGGGCGATATTATCCTCTCGATAAACGGCAAAAGCGTGGGCAGCAACGACGATGTGGGGCGGATAATCGCGCAAAGCAGCGGAAAAAGCTGCGAGGTGCGCCTTTTGCGCGGCGGCGGGGAGAAAACGCTCTCGCTTATACCCGACAGGATAAACGGCGAATACAAGGCGGGTATGTGGGTGCGCGACTCGTCGGCGGGCATCGGCACGATGACCTTCTACGACAGGCAGACGGGGCATTTCGGCGGACTGGGGCACCCTATATGCGATGCGGATGTCAAGACTCCCCTGCCGCTTTCGCAGGGCAGGACAGGTGATATACGCCTTATCGACTACACGCGCTCAAAAAGCGGCTCGCCGGGGTGGCTCAGCGGTGATTTCGTGAACGGCTCAAACACGGGAAATGTGCTTATCAACAGCAAATGCGGCGTTTTCGGAGAGCTGTACTCGCCGCCAAAGACAGACCACGCCGAGGTGCCGCTGGGCTTTCGGCAGGAGATACAAAACGGTGAGGCGGAGATCTACACCAGCATCGACAACACGGGCGTGAAAAAGTACAAGGTGAAGATATCGGGCGTTGATCTGTCGGGCAGCGGCAGCCACGATTTTGACATCGAGGTGACGGACAAGGCGCTTATCGACAAGACGGGCGGCATTTTACAGGGTATGAGCGGTTCGCCGATAATACAGAACGGCAGGCTGGTGGGCGCTGTGACGCACGTTCTTGTAGATGACCCAAGGTGCGGTTTTGCGGTGTTTGCCGACAGAATGTTCGATATGTGCGAAAAACTCCCGAAGATCACGGAAAAGGCAAGCTGAAATGGCTTGCTTTTTTCTGCGGTCCTGCGCGGTTTCGACAGCATTCGGGGCGGTGTGACAACGGCTGTGCCGCATGGTGTCGAACAGGCAATGTCGATTATTGGCAAGTGATGTTAAAATATCTCGATTGGAAATATTATTGGCGTAAATGTTGTGCATTATGCTGCAAATTGTCGTAATTTTTATGACGATTTATCCAAAAATCTATTGCATTTGAAATGCTTTTGTGATATGCTAATGAACGTGGAAAACATATAGAGCTCTGTACAAACATAACAACCATTTTCATTGACATTCAGGAGGAATAATTATGACAAACAAGATAAAGATACTTATTGGTGACGATTCCGCACAGTACGGCGTATTCTGTGCTTCTTCCCTGCGTTCTATGGGATTTTTCGTGATAACAAGACAAAAGGACGGAATGGTGATATACGACGCTATCAAAAACGAACAGCCCGACATCGTCATCACTGACGCGGTGATGCCAAGCCTTGACGCTATCGAGCTTATCAAAAAGATCGGCGCATCAAGCTACAAAAAGCCGATGTTCATTGTCACGAGCGCTTACGAGAACGCTTTTATCGAAAGTCAGGTGATGGCGGCAGGCGCAAGCTACTTTATGCTAAAGCCTTTTGACATAAAGATGCTGGGCGACAGGATAAAGGCGATGCTGGACATCGACACGGACATCGGCGCCGGCAGTCATGCGGTACATAAAAAGGGCAGTCCGAACCTGGAGATAATCGTTACGGATATTATCCACCAGATCGGCGTACCTGCGCACATCAAGGGGTATCACTATCTGCGCGAGGCGATAATCTCCTGCGTGAATGACCGCGAGATGCTCGAAAGCGTAACAAAGCTTTTGTACCCGTCTGTTGCAAAGAAATTCTCCACTACGCCGTCGCGCGTTGAGAGGGCTATTCGCCACGCTATCGAGATCGCTTGGGACAGAGGCGATGTCGATACCCTCAACAGCTTTTTCGGCTATACTATAAATGTTGGCAAGGGAAAACCCACAAACAGCGAATTTATCGCGCTTATCACGGATAAGATCTGCCTTAAATACAAGTCCCTTGTCGCTTGCTGACACACGCTTCCCCCAATATTCCTTTACCCTTGTGCGCACTGTCGGTTTCCCCCGCAGTGCGCACTTTTTTTGCGCAGATACACGGATATTGCCAAAAGTTATGGTGTGCGATAGAAGCAGGATATATCCGCATTATTGTATAGTCATTTTAACTAAAATGTGAAAAAATGCATTTAGTTTTCCGTAACTTTTAATATTGAAGAATAGCCGCTTTTGTGGTATAATAATTGCAGTTTAAAATAAAGGAGTAAAGTAAAATGAAAAAGTTTTTATCAACACTCGCGGCGGCTGTATTGTGTGTCGCCTGCTTAGTATCATGCGGAGATTCAAGCTCAAATGCTGATTCTTCAAGCAAGGCAGCTTCTTCAAGCGCAAGCGTGGCAGAGTCAAGCTCTGCGGCTGACAGCTCGAGCGAGGCTGACAGCTCAAATGCCGAGGACAGCTCAAAGGCTGAGGAAAGCTCAAACGCTGACAGTTCATCTGCAAACGATGCAAAATCACAGGCTGAACTGACCATTGACGTTTCCGACATCAACGCAAACTATGATATGCTTGAAAAGGGACTTCAGAGCGAGGAGTTCGTTCCAAAGAACGGCAAGATCATTGAGGGCGAAAGCGTTGAGATCACAGACGGCATGACTGCATTCCAGCTGCTCACCAAGGTATGCGAGAGCAAGAACATCAAGGTAGAGTCCAAGAATACTGATTACGGTATGTATGTTTCGGGCATCAACAACGTAAGCGAGGGCTCCTGCGGAAAGGCTTCTGGCTGGATGTTCAAGGTAAACGGCAAGGATCCCGGTGTCGGCGCTGACGCTTGCAAGCTGCAGGCAGGCGACAAGGTAGAGTTCTTCTACATCTGCGACTACAACAAGTACTATGCAAACCAGACAACTACCGAGGCTACAACGCAGGCTGCTGCATAATGTGCTATTTTAAAACATTTGACCCTACAGTGCCCATGACGTACCTTTTGTGCGTCATGAGCATTTGTGTATTTACGGCAAATCCATATTTGCAGCTTTGCGCGCTCTTTGGCGGCACGGTGCTGCTTTTGTGCATTAAAAAGAAAAAGGCGCTGAAGCTGCTGGCGCTGTGCGCGGCGGTCATCGCGGTGATGGGCGGTACAAATCCGCTGTTCGTACACCGCGGGCTGACGGAGCTTTTTCACATCGGCAAGGACCCCTACACGCTTGAGGCGCTGCTGTACGGCTTGAGCACGGGCTGCGCTATCGCGGGACTGCTGATATGGTTCAGCGCATTCAACGCGATCGTCACACAGGACGATATACTTGCGGTTTTTGGGAAACGTATGCCCAAGACCGCTCTTGTTATATCTATGATACTTGGTTTTATACCCAAGCTGCACGACAAATACCGTGAGCTTCTGCACGCGCAGTACGGCACGGGCGCAACGCGCAGGAAAAGTCTGCGGCGGTGTGCATCGCTGTTTGTGGCGTGCCTTGCCTGCGAGGCGGAGAGAGTTATGGATATATCGCTTTCGATGAAGGCGCGCGGCTACGGCTTGAAAAAACGCACAAGGGCGCAGAGGCGGCGTTTCCGCAAAAGCGACGGCGCGGCTATAGTGTTCTCGGTGGGGCTGTGCGTGCTGTGCTTTGTGCTTATCGGCAAGGGGCGGCTGGACTACTGGTACTACCCGAGGCTCTCGCCGAACGGATTTGATCCGCTGGGTGTGGGCAGCTATCTGCTGCTTTGTGTGGCACCGCTATTTTTTATCGTCAAGGAGAGAACGTTATGGAGATACTGTCCTGCAAGGAACTGAATTTTTCATACAACGGCAGCGATAGGCGAACGCTGTGCGGTGTCAGCTTTGGCGTGCAAAGATCGCAGGTGGTGCTTGTTGTGGGCAGGACGGGCAGCGGAAAATCCACGCTGCTGCGGCTTTTGAAAAAGGAGATAGCGCCTGTGGGCAAGCTTGCGGGCGAGATAAAAGTAAACGGCAAGGCGCAGAGAGATCTGACGCTGCTTGAAAGCACACAGCTGATTTCTTACGTTTCGCAGAATCCGCAGACGCAGACGGTAACGCACAACGTAAGCTCGGAGCTTGCGTTCGGGCTTGAAAGCCTTGGCATCGGCAAGGACGAGATACTCGGCAGGGTCGGCGAAATGGCGGCTTACTTTGGCATCGAGGATATCTATTCAAAGAGTATAGACGAGCTTTCGGGCGGTCAGAAGCAGCTTTGCTGTCTGTGCGCGGCGGTGGTGCAGTCTCCGCAGATACTGCTGCTGGACGAGCCTGCGGCGCAGCTTGATCCTATCGGCAAGGGGAAGCTTTTCTCGGTGCTGCGGCGGCTCAACAGCGAGCTGGGCACGACGCTTATCATCGCAGAGCACGATGTGCAGGGCGCGTTTGAGTTCTGCGACAAGATAATAGTGCTTGACGGCGGCAGGGCGGTCTGCTATGACGACAGGGAAAGCTTTTTGCGCGCGGCGGCGGCTGACGAGAGCCTGCGCGGATACATACCTGCGTGCGCGCGTGCGGTAATGCCGCTTGGCAGGACGGCTTTCAACGTAAGGCAGGCAAAGGGAATCATTGAGCAGTCATTCAAGCCCTCGCAGCAGGCTGTACAAAAGGCTGATGAGGATAAAAAGGCGCAGTACGCGGTTACGGCGCAGAATGTGTATTTTCGGTACTCGCGCGAGGACAGGGACGTTGCGCGGTGCCTTGATTTGAAGGTAAAGCAGGGCGAGATATTTGCAGTCGTTGGCTCAAACGGCAGCGGCAAGACGACGCTGCTCAAGGTTTTAAGCGGCATTTTAAAGCCGTGGCAGGGCAAGGTGACTATCGGCGGAAAGAACATAAAAGCATACAAGGGGAACAGCCTTTACCGCGAAAATGCGGCGGTGATGCCGCAGGATCCGTATGATCTGTTCACGAGCCAGAGCGTGCGCAATGAGCTTGACAAGACCTGCCGCGATATGAATGAAAAAGGCGGATATGACGAGCTTTGCGCGCAGTTCGGCATTGGCGGGCTGCTCGATATGCACCCGTTTGACCTCTCGGGCGGCGAGATACAAAAGTGCGCGATGGTAAAGCTTTTGCTGACAAAGCCGCAGGTGCTTTTCCTTGACGAGCCGAGCAAGGCGCTTGACCCGCAGGCAAAGGCTGTGCTGGGGCAGACGCTGCAAAGCCTTTCGCAGCAGGGCAGAACGGTTATCATCGCGACGCACGACCTTGATTTTGCGGCGCAGTATGCTCACACCTGCGCGCTGTTCTTTGACGGAAAGGCACACAGCTGCGCACAAAGCAGAGAGTTTTTCGCGCGCAATAACTTCTACACGACCGATGCAAGCAGGATAGCGCGCAATGTTTTCCCAAGCGCTGTGACGGTGCAGGAGCTTGAAGCGGCGGTCAGAAGCGGTGATAGGCTATGAGCAGCACTAGGACAAAGATCATCAGCCTGTGCATATTCCTGCTGGCCTTCCCTGCGATATGCGTGGTGGGCGTGGTGTTTTTCAAGGATCGCTCGGTGAGCTTTGTGCTGACGGGCGTGGTTATAGCGATGCTCGCAGGCTACTTTTACATTTACGAAAAAAAAGACTCCCCTGCGTGGGAGCTTGTGATAATAGCGCTGATGAGCGCACTTTCGGTAATGGGGCGGACGGTTTTTGCTTTTTTGCCCTCGCTGAAGCCCTGCTCGGCGATAATCATACTGACGGCGATATACTTCGGGCGCGAGACAGGGTTTATGGTAGGCGCTTTCACGGCGCTGGTATCGAATTTCTACTTCGGGCAGGGCGCGTGGACTCCTTTTCAGATGCTGGCGTGGGGACTTACGGGCTATTTTGCGGGTATGCTGGGCAAGTGGCTGGTCAGGAGCCGAATCCTGCTGCTTATCTACAGCGCGGTGATAGGCGTTTTCTTCTCGCTGCTGATGGACTTGTACAGCTGTTTGTGGTTTGACGGCAAGGTGGTTTTTTCGCGCTACCTTGCGCTGATAAGCTCGGCGGCGTGGGTGACGGTGAGCTACGCGGTATCAAACGTGATATTTACGGCTCTTTTTATGGAGCCGTTCGGCAGGATATTCAAGCGGCTGTGTGTAAAGTACGGAATCGGGATATACCGCTTGCAGACAAATCGCTCAAAGGGGCTGACAGAAGATGACAAAACTGCTGATAAGGCTGTTCGTGAGGGACAGCAATAATATTAAAGACGCGGCTGTGCGCGTTCGGTACGGGTATCTTGGCTCGGTGACGGGCATTGTGCTGAACATTCTGCTTTTTGCAGGCAAACTTATCGCGGGCATAATCTCGGGTGCGATATCGGTGACGGCAGATGCGTTCAACAACCTTTCCGATGCGGGCTCGTCGATAGTTTCGCTGGTGGGCTTCAAGATGGCGGCTCAGCCTGCGGATGAGGAGCATCCATTCGGGCACGGGCGGATGGAATACGTTTCGGGGCTTATCATATCCTTTCTGATACTGCTTATGGGCTTTGAGCTTGCGCACGAATCGGTGCTGAAGATGATATCCCCAAAGGACATACGGTTCTCGTGGCTGACGCTGTGCATACTTATCGCATCGGTGCTGGTCAAGCTGTGGATGGGGCTTTTCAATCTCACGCTGGGCAAGAGGATAAACTCGACCTCTATGAAAGCCACTGCGGCGGACTCGATATCCGACTGCATATCGACATCTGCGGTTATCGTGGCGATGCTGGTGTTTTATTTCGCCGGTGTCAACATCGACAGCATCATAGGTCTGCTGGTGGCGCTGTTCATTCTCTACAACGGTGTAAAGACGTTCAGGGAGAGCCTGACTCCCCTGCTGGGCACAAAACCCGACAAGGAATTTGTCGATGAGATAACGGCGGCGGTTGAGAAATACCCCGATATTGTCGGCACGCACGATCTGATAGTACACGACTACGGCGTGGGCAATCTGATAATCTCGATGCACGCGGAGGTACCGATGCAGATGGAGTTCAACGCGGCGCACGAGCTGGTGGACATGATTGAGGACGAGCTGAAAAAGAAATACAACTGCCTTGTGACGATACACATGGACCCTGTTGCCGTCAATGACGAGCGCGTTATGGCGGTCAAGGCGCAGGTGAGCGAGGTCGTCAGGAACATCGACAGCAGAATGAGCATACACGATTTCAGAATGACTGATGGCAGGGACAGGGTAAATCTTATTTTCGATCTGGTGGTGCCTTTCGGGCTGGGAATGACTGATGCCCAGGTGCGCGAAAACGTTTCAGCAAGGGTATCTGCGCTTGATAAGGCATACTGCTGTGTCATAAGCATCGACAGGGAGTATGCTTGATGTGTCAAAAAAATACGTTCATTTTTGTGCAACATTTACACAATCTTTGCTTGACAAATACTACATCTTGTGGTATTATAAATTTACATTCACAAAATGTACTGAAGTTTTGGAGAGAGGTTGTTAAAAATGGTTAGTGTTAATGTTATAAACGGTAAGCTTACGCAGGCTGAGATAAATGCATATATAAACAGAGCGCATGAACTCTACCCTGAAAAGACTATCGAATCTATCGACCTGAAGCTTGATGGGGACTATGTTGATGTTGATTACCACTTTGCTGATGTTCCTTTCCAGAGGATCAGAAGGATCACGGGTTATCTCGTTGGAACTCTGGACAGATTCAACAATGCAAAGAGAGCTGAGGTTCAGGACAGAGTTAAGCACGGCGTTACTGATAACAGGATCAAGCAGACTGTTACAAAGGCAAGCTGATTCTTTTGGAATTATGAGATCAAAGGACACCTTTTGGGGTGTCCTTTTTTTGCGCCTGTTTGATGCATACAAAATTGTTCATGCGATAAATCAGAATTTAGCATCTTTGACGCTAACAGTGAATAGTGAATAACGAATAGTGAAAAGTTTATAGTTAAGGTATCTCCTTCGGCGATATATTAAAATATGTGAGCGAAGCGAA